>NZ_JCALCW010000034.1:0-61110 GCF_059812545.1 Mycobacterium sp. NGS50 | reverse complement strand
TGTCGCGTCGTGAAATTGCCGGTCGCGGCCGGAGGGGCCGCCTATAACCGGGCCCGCAACTCCCGTTTGAGCACCTTGCCGTAGCTGTTCTTCGGCAGCTCCGCGACGAGCAGGTAGCGCTTGGGCCGTTTGAACCGGGCGATCCGCGCCAGCAGGTGCGCGTCCAGCTCCGCGGTGTCCAGCACGCCGGCGGTTCCCACGACGAACGCCACCACCACCTCACCCCACTCCGGATCGGGCGCCCCGACGACGGCGGCCTCGGCGACGTCCGGGTGCTCCAGCAGCGCCTCCTCGACCTCGCGCGGATAGATGTTGCTGCCACCGCTGATCACCACGTCCTTGGACCGGTCATGCAAGGTGAGCTGACCGCCGGCCGACAGCGAGCCGAGGTCCCCGGTGTAGAGCCAGCCATCGCGCAGCGCCGCGGCGGTGGCGTCCGGATTCTTCCAATACCCGGACATGACAACGTCTCCGCGGCACACGATCTCACCGACCTCCCCGATGTCGGCGGCGCTGGCGTCGTCACGCAGCACCGCGACGTGCACACCGGTTCGCGGGTAGCCGACCGATCCCAGCGCGGCGTCGTCGGCGCCGACGTGCTCCGCGCGGCGCAGGCCGGTGATGGTCATCGGCGCCTCGCCCTGCCCGTAGATCTGGGCGAAGACCGGACCGAAGGCCGCCATCGCCTGCTTGAGGCTCTCGACGTACATCGGGCCGCCGCCGTACACGATCGTCTGCAACCCACCGGGACACGATCGGCCGGTGGCCACCAGGCGCTGCACCATCGTCGGCGCCAGGAAGGCCCGGCAGCCGGGATGCGCCTCGCACAGGTCGAGGAATGCGTCGGCGTCGAAACCATGCGATGCCGGAACCACCTGGCGAGCACCCCGGGCGACGTAGGCGGGAATGTAGAGACCGGAGCCGTGCGACATCGGCGCGGCATGCAGCAGGCTGCAGTCGGCGTCCGGATCGTCGATGTCGGCCAGGTGGGCAAGGGTCGCCGCCATCAGGCTGCGGTGCGAGAGCATCGCGCCCTTGGACCGGCCGGTGGTGCCGCTGGTGTAGAACAGCCAGGCCAATGTTTGCGGATCGGTGACCGGGGGCGTGAGCGGGGCGCCGCTGAGCCGGGTCGAATACGCCTGGCCGCCCAGGATCTCGATCGGGGTCTCGGTGACCGCTGCCAGTTCGGCACCGATCTGCGGAGAGGCGAACACCACGGTCACCTCGGCGTCGGCGAGGATCTGTGCCATCTCGCGGGGATGCAACTTGTAATTCAGCGGCACCGCCACACATTCGGCCGCCCAGATTCCGAAGAACAGTTCGACGATCTCCGGCCGGTTTTCGCTGGCGATGGCGATGCGGGCACCCGGGCCGGCGGATTCCAGCGAGCCGGCCAACCGCAGCGCCCGGTCCCGCAACTGCGCCCAGCTGGCACTGCACCGGGTTCCGTCGTAGACCGCACCACGCTCGGCGAACCGCTGCGCGGTCTGGTCCAACAGCGTGAACACGTTCACGGGGTGCTCCACTGCGAGCCCAAGCCGCGCTCCGACAGGTACTTCGTCGAACTCCAGCCACCGTCGACCACGATGGTCTGCCCGTTGATGAAGCTGCCGCCCGGTGAGCACAGGAACGCCACCGTGCTCGCCACGTCGTCGACGGTGCCCAGCCGCTGATGCGGCGTCATCTCGACGTTCATCCGCCGGAATCGCTCGTCGGCCAGCCGGTGCTCGGTCATCGGAGTGTGGATCACGCCGGGCGCCACCGCGTTACAGCGGATACCTTGGGCCCCGTACTGGCAGGCGATATGCGTGGTCAACGCGGTCAGGCCGCCTTTGGCCGCCGAGTAGGCGCCGCCGCGCAGGCCACCCACCACCGCGAAGGTGGAGGTGATGTTGATGATCGCCGAGCCGGGCGCCATGTGCCCCAGCACCTCGCGGGCCAGCCGAAACGGTGCCCGCAGCATCAAACCCAGGAAGTAGTCCAGGTTTTCGTCGTCGGTCTCGTGCAACGGCGCAGGGCTGCCCGCCCCGGCATTGTTGATCAGGAAGTCGACGTGTCCCCAGCGTGCGACCGCCGACTCGACGATGCGGGTGGGAGCGTCGCCCTCGATCAGGTCGACGGCCAGCGTCGCGACCCGGTCGGGGTCGCCGACGGACTGCGTCCATTCGGCGAGCCGCTGCGGGTCTCGTCCGGTCCCCAGCACCGCCATCCCGTCCTGCGCCAGCCGCGTCGCGCAGGCCGCCCCGATACCGCCGCTGGCCCCGGTCACTATCGCTACCTGCATGCTCACCCGTCCGTCGCTGTCAGTGCCGCCGTGATCTGATGTTTGAGAACCTTGCCGGCGTCGTTTTTGGGCAGCGCGTCCCAGATCACTACCTGTTCAGGCGATTTGAACCGGGCCAGGCCGCGTTCGGTGAGGAATTCCCGCAGGCTGGCCACGTCCGGCACGGCTTCTCCTTGCGCCGGCACGACCACGGCGCACGCCCGTTCGCCGGTGCGGGAGTCGGGCAAGCCGACCACGGCAATCTCGTCGACGCCGGGATGCTCGACGAGGACGTCCTCGACTTCCTTGGGTGAGATGTTCTCTCCGTTGCGGATGATGAGATCCTTGGCGCGGCCGGTGACCACCAGGTATTCGCCGTCGACCCACCGGCCCAAATCGCCGGTCCGGAAGAACCCGTCGGCGTCGGTCGCCGTGTCCTCCGGATGCAGGTAGCCGATCAGCATCTGCGGGCCGCGCACCCGGATCTCACCGTCGACGATGTGGACCTCGGCAAGCCCCGGCCGCCCGTCGGTGTCGGCGGCATGATCGAGGTCGCCGGGGGCCAGCGCCCCTACCGTCGTGACCGGTACCTCGGTGCTGCCGTAGACGCGGCTGATCACGGCGTGCGGGAAGTACCGGGCGGCCTGCCGGATCAGGGACGGCGACACCGATGCGCCGCCGCAGATGAACACCTTCAAATCCGGCAGCCGGGTGTGCGCCGCCTGCGCGGCGGCCAGCATCTGCTGCAGAAACGGCGTCGCCCCGGCCATGTGTGTGCACCGTTCGCCCTGCATCAGCGCGACCGCGGCCTCGGCATCCCAGCGGTCCATCAGCACCGCGGTGGTGCCGAGCAGCAGCGGGCATTCGAAGGCGTAGATGGAGCCGCCGATGTGTGCGATCGGGGACGGCACCAGGAACGCATCGCCCTTGTCGATCCGCCAGTGCTCACCCAGCTGGCGGATCAGGGCGCCGAGCGAGTTATGGCTGTGCAGCACACCTTTCGGCCGGCCCGTGGTGCCTGAGGTGTACAGGATCATCCGCGCCGAATCCGGATCCAGGGCGGGCAGCGGGTGCGGCTCCCCCGGGTGCTCCAGCAGCGTGGCGAAGCCGCCCGGGCCGCGGACCACGACGGTCTCCGGCGGTGCGAACAGTTGCGCGGACACCCGCCGCAGCATCGCCGGGTAGTCGTGACCGCCACCGAGGCTGCCGGGCAGGAAAACCATCCGTGCGTCGGCGTCGCGCAGGATGAACGCCAGCTCATGGTCTCGCAGCGACGGCAGGATGGGGTTGACCACCATGCCGGCCAGCGTCGCGCCCAGGTAGATGACCGCCGCCTCATGCCAGTTGGGCAGTATGAACGACACCACGCTGCCGACCGGCATCCGATCCAGTAGCGCCTGCGCCAGGCTCGCCGACTGGCGATACAGCGTCTGGCAATCCAGCCGCACCGCACCATCGACCAGCATCACGCGATCCGGGGTGCGTTGCACGGCGTCGCGCAGCGCATCGGCCAGCGTCGCGGGAGGCATCAGCCCCGGACCCGTCGCATGGTCATCGAATGCCTGAACCGTGAGGCCGGATGGGTGTTGATGGTGACCTGCGCGATCTCACCGTCGGAGCTGGTGTAGGTGCGGTGCACCTCCAGTGCGGGCGCGCCGGCGGGTACTTTGAGTCCGTTCGCCAACTCGGCCGGGATCAGCACCGCCGCGATCTCCTGGTGCACCTCCACGATGCTCTGCCCGAACAGGTCCTCGATCAGCGGGAATATCGGTCCGTCGTGTCGCTGCAGCAGCCGGCCGACTCCGGCGAAGGCGCGGTTGATGTAGTACTCCGTCCAGCACAGCGGATGCTCGGCGCCGTCAGCCTCCCGGTACCCGCGCACCGAAAGCCAGTCCTGGCCGACGGCCAGCCCGGTTCGCCGTGACAACACGTCATCCATGGTCACCATGGTGCTGGACTCGATGGAGAATCGTGCCCCGGACGCGAACGCCAGCAGGTCGTTGATGGACATCACGTCCTGCACATAGGAATCGGACGTCGGGCGTGGCACCACCAGAGTGCCGGCCCGCGGCCGCGACGAGACCAGGTTGTCCTCCCGCAGCCGGCGCAGCGCCTCCCGCACGGTGTATCGGCTCACCGAGAACCGTTCACAGAGTTCGTGTTCGGTGGGAAGGTGTGATCCCACCGGGTACACGCCGTCCACGATCTCCTTGCGCAGCGTGCGCGCCACCTGCAGGTAGCGGTGGTCGCCGGCGGCGGTGTCGGACATCGGTTCGCGCTCAGGTCCGGTGCAGCGCGAGCACGCTGCCCTCGGCGTCGGCCGACAGGTACAGGGTGCCGTCCGGTCCGGCGGTGATTCCGGCGAACGGACCCTGCGGGCCGGAGAACGGCGGCATGCCACGCAGCGGCTTGGGTGTCACGCCGGCCGGCGCGCCGACGGGCAATCCGGTGGCGATGATCTGCCGGGCATTGGTCTGCAGATCGACCGAGATCAGCGCCTTGGCTTCGGCGTCGACGATGTACAGCGACCCGTCGCACAGCAGAATCCCTTGCGGGCGTTGCAGATCGTCGACCACCGTCTCGGTGCCCGACCCGCCCAGCTTGACCACCCGGCCGGCCTCGGCGACCAGACAGCCACCGTCGGGCGCGATCGCCACACCCACCGGATCCCGCAGGCCGGTGGCCAGCACTTGGACCCGCGTGGCAAAGTGACCCGACTCGATCGACAGCACCCGCCCGGTGCCCAGCTCGGCCGCTACGACCGTCCCGGCAGGGTCGAGCGCAACACCGTAGAGCTGGTCGAATCCGTCTGCCAGCACCTCGCTTTGACTGTCGGCCGGGCGATACCGCGACACCTGCCCGCCGGAGGTGGTCACCACGAACTCCCCGGGACCCGCCGATGTCAGGCCGCGCACGAATCCGGGGTAGCCGGGGCTGAACAGCATCCCCTCGGTCTGCAGGGATCCATCCGGGCACAGCGCATAAAGGTAGGTCCCGTCCGCGATGCGCACGACGCCGTCGTGGCCCACCGCGAGGTCCAACGGCCAGTTCAGACCGCCGGCCAGCACCGTGCGGGTGGTGCCGCCACCCAGGATCTCGGTGATCTCACCGGTGAAGTGGGAGACGAACAACCGGTCACCGACGAAGGTGAGATTGTCCAGGCCGGGGTTCAGCTGGCCCAGCACGGTGCGCTCCCCGCTACGCGGATCGATGCGCAGCACCTGACCGCTGGCCACCTGGGTGGACACGATGCAGCCGTCGGCGTCGAACTTCACCGCGTCGGGCACGCCCAGGTCGGCAGCGACGCGCTGCGGCTCACCGCCGTCCGGATCGATGCGCCAGATCTCGTTGGCGCCCATCACCGGGAAGTACAGCAGCCCGTCAGGGCCCACTTCCATCGCGTTGGGCGAGGGAACGTTGTCCAGCAGCAGCCGCGGTTGCCCGCCGGTGGGATCGAGTTCGAAAAGCCGCCCGCCCTCGCGGCATTCCCCGACGAACAGCCGACCGTGATGCACGGTGATGCCGTTGGCGCACGGAAGATCGTCGCGCAGCACCCGGGCGCGGCCGCTGTTCTCGAGCACACTGACGCGGCCGTCCATCACCTCGGTGGCGTACAGGTTGCCATGCGGGTCGAAGGCGACGTCGTCGGGCGCGATGATCTCGCCTCCCTTGGCGCTGACGGTGCCGACCTCGCCGGTCGACACGTCGAGTGCGCTGATCTGGCTCCCGGTCACCTGGGCGATATAGATGCGGCCGTCCGGGCCGGTGCGCAGGCCGTTCGCGCCGAACAGCCGGCTCGGCGGTGTGCAACGTCGCAGGCTCCAACCTTCGGCCAGGTCGACGGTCCGCCCGGCGGCATACCGACCTGCCGGATGCGTCGCCGATCCGAGGGTCACCGCTGGCACGGTAGCAACCTTGACTGGTCCAGACAATATCGACAAATCGTCACCAACTACCCCTTGACGTTGCGTTCAGCTCTGGAGAATCATATTCTCATTCCACTGCACATGACTAGCTAGTCCGGACAATTAATTTGACTGAACAAGATCCCCTGAGCCTCACCGGCCGCGTCGTCGTGGTATCCGGTGCTGGTGGCGGCGGCATCGGCACCACGGTCACCCGCATGGTCGCCCAGGCCGGTGCCACCGTCATCGGGGTGGGCCGCACTCGGGAGAACCTCGACCAGCACGTCGCCCCGTTGGCCGACCGGGGCCTGGCGGTGGTCCCTGTGCTCGCCGACTCCGCCACCGACGCCGGTATCGCCACCGTCCTCGACGCCGCCCGAAGCGCCGACGGCACGCTGTACGGACTGGTCAATGTCGCCGGTGGCGCCGCGCCGTCGACGTGGATGCCCGCCACCCGGGTGACTCGCGTGGACTGGCGGACGCTGTTCACCGACAACCTGGAGACGATGTTCTTCATGAGCCAGGCGGTGGCGGCCGAGCTGCGGGCCCTCGACCGGCCCGGCTCGATCGTGTCGATCTCCTCGATCAGCGGCATGAACACCGCCCCGTTTCATATCGCCTACGGCACCGCCAAGGCGGCGGTGGTCGCCGCGACCCGCACCATGGCGGTCGAACTGGCGCCCTTCGGTATTCGGGTCAACGCAATCGCACCCGGCGTCACCGAGACAGCCGCGTCGCGCACCTATGTCGACGACGATCCCGACCGTGACCGACAGGCGATCGCGATGGGTCGGCGCGGGCGCCCGGAGGAGCAGGCCGGCGCGATTCTGTTCTTGCTGTCCGAGCTGTCCAGCTACGTCACCGGCCAGACCCTGTTGGTCGACGGCGGACTCAACTTGAAGTGGAGCCACCTGGGCGCGGACAACACGTCGCTGTTCCTCAAGGACGAGTCCTTCCGCGCGGCCATCACGAAGGAGGAACGGTGACTTTCCACCCGCGAGCAGACGTGAAAGTACCCGACACGCCGACGGAAAGGGGACGTTAGTGTCTGCTCGCGAGGAGGGCGAGGAACTCGACGCGCCGACGACCATCGGCGTCGAGGCCTACATCAGTCCCGACTATGCCCGCGCCGAGCGAGACATGCTGTGGCGCAAGGTGTGGCAGCAGGTCGGCCGGGTCGAAGAGCTTCCCGAGGTGGGCAGCTACCTCACCTACGACATCCTCGACGACTCGATCATCGTGGTGCGGACTGGAACGGACTCATGCTCGACCTCTTTCCGAGCACACCACAACGTGTGCATGCACCGCGGCCGGCGGCTGGTCGACACCCCGGCCGGGGCCAAGAACGCCTGCGACCGCACCCGCAAGGCGTTCGTCTGCGGCTTCCACGGCTGGACCTACGACCTGTCCGGGGCCTGCACCCACATCCGGGAGCAGCAGGACTGGCAGGGCGCGCTGACCGCGCAGAACACCCACCTGGCGCCGGTCCGCGTCGACACCTGGGGCGGCTGGATCTTCATCAACATGGACCCGGACTGCGAGTCGCTGCAGGACTTTCTGCATCCGGCGGCCAAGATCCTCGACCCGTTCGGACTGCACAACATGCGCTACAAGTGGCGCAAATGGCTGAATTTCGACTGCAATTGGAAGGTCGCGATGGAGGCCTTCAACGAGACCTACCACGTCTACACCACCCATCCGGAATTCAACAGGTTCGGTGAGTTCAAGGGCTGGGCCAAAGCCCAGGGCCGACACTCCAACATCGGCTACGACGCCCCCGACGACCTGGCGGAGACCAAATCCAAGATCCGGTTGGGCACCGGCGACCCCCGGATCTCCACCGCGGAGATGCAGGTCTACACGATGGAAGAGACCAACGCCACCACCACCCAGACGCTGGTGAACGCGGCACTGCGGCTGGTCGACGAGCTGCCCGAAGGCACCCCCGCGGACAAGGTGCTCGAGCACTGGCTGTCCTCGGCGCGCCGCGACGACGAGGCCCGGGGCGTGATCTGGCCGACCATCCCGTCCGACATCCTCGGCCAGAGCGGTACCGCCTGGCAGATCTTCCCGAACTTCCAGATCGGCCAGGGCCTGACCAGCGCGCTGTGCTACAGCGCCCGCCCGGACCCCGGCTACAACCCGGACAGGTGCATCTTCGAGGTGTCGGTCTTCGAGCTGTATCCGAACGGCGCTGAGCCGCAAACCGAATGGGAGTACACCCCGGCCGGAGACCCGAGGTGGCGGTCCGTCCTGCCGCAGGACTTCTCCAACATGGCGGCGGTCCAGCAGGGCATGAAGTCTTTGGCGTTCCCCGGCACCAAACCCAACCCGTACCGCGAACGCAGCACCGTCAACCTGCATCACCAATTGTCGAAATACATGGGTACCGGCGACCCGCAAGAACTTCCACGTGAGGAGAACCGATGAAAGTCAACCTCGGCACCGGAGCACAGAACTCGCAGGACTGGGATCGTGTGCTGGCCGGCGACTTCAGCACCCCGCCGGCGACCCCGGACGCCGACTGCGTGCAGGCGGCGCTGGCGCTCGGCGACCTGGCCGAGCCGCTGGGGTTCGACGGAATCTGGTTCCCGGAGCACTGCGGTACGCCGTACGGCATGACGCCCAACCCGATTCAGGCGCTGACATACTTCGCCGGACGTACCGAGCGGGTCAGTTTGGGCACGTTCGTGGTGGTCGCGCCGTGGTGGCATCCGGTGCGCCTGGCGCATCAGATCGCCTATCTCGACATCGTGTCCAACGGCCGCTACGACACCATCGGGATCGGCCGCGGGGTGTCCAAGGGTGAGTTCGAAGCCGTCGGCGTACCCCGCGAAGAGAGCCGGCAACGGTTCAACGAGACCCTCGACATCCTGGAGTTGGCGTTCTCCGGCGAACGGTTCTCCTACGATGGCGAGATCTTCTCGGTTCCGGAGATGTCGCTGCGGCCGGCACCGATCAGCGGCGACCTGTTCAGCCGGATCTACAGTTCGTCGTCGACGGCCGAATCGCTGGAGATTCTGTCCCGGCGCGGGATGGTGCCGCTGTTCGTCGGCAACAAGCCGATCTGGGACGCCGGGGCCGAAGTGCAGAAGGTCAACACGTTCCGCGCCGAAGAAGGCATGGGTCCGTGCCAGCCCAAGAACGTCATGTTCATGTACTGCGTGGGCAAGGAGCAAGACGCCGCCAAATCCGAGGAATGGATCTGGACCGCCAACCGCGACGTCACAGTGCACTACGGTTTCGCCGACGCGTCGAACTTCAAGGGCGTCAAGGGCTATGAGGCCTACGCGGCGCGGGAGGCCAGCGCGACCGCGGTGCTCGCCTCGGCGGTGTCCGGAGACGACGCCGCCAAGCCGGCGGCGCAGAAGACCCCCGGCTATCACGCATCGAATCTGCTGATCGGCACACCCGAGGAGATCCTCAAGCGGATCACGGCGGCCCAAGAGGCGTGCTCGTTCTCCGAGATGACCATCGTGCCGCAGTTCGGCAGCATGCCGTATGAGGAGGCGATGGCCAGCACCCGGCTGTTCGCCGAGGAGGTGCTGCCCGAGGTGCACAAGATGGAAGCGCCGCTGCACCCGGCGGCACTGCCGGAGAAGTCGCTGACGTGACGTGCGAACAACCGACACAGACCCCCGATGACGTCGACATCGACGCGCTGCGGGCCAAGTACGCCCGGGAGCGTGAGAAGCGACTGCGCGCCGACGGCTCCACTCAGTACGTCGAGTTGTGCGACGACTTCGCGGGATACTACGAAACCGACCCCTACACGCCGGTGTCGGCGCGCGACCCGATCTGTGAGGACATCGACGTCGCCGTCCTGGGCGGCGGCTTCGGTGGCTTGCTCGCGGCCGCCGAGCTGAAGAAGGCCGGAGTCGACGACGTCCGGATCATCGAGCTGGGCGGTGATTTCGGCGGGGTGTGGTATTGGAACCGCTACCCCGGCATCCAGTGCGACAACGAATCGTACTGCTACATCCCACTGCTCGAAGAACTCGACTTCATGCCGAGCAAGAAGTTCGCCGACGGCACCGAGATCTACCAGCACTGTCAGCGCATCGGCAAGCACTTCGGGCTGTATGACGGCGCGATCTTCTCCACCCAGGTGCGCGCGATGCGCTGGGACGAGGCGATCCACCGCTGGCGAATCAGCACCAACCGCGACGACGACATCCGCGCCCGATTCGTGGTGTTGGCGTCCGGCCCCTTCCACCGCCCGAAACTGCCGGGGATTCCCGGTATCCAGGACTTCGGTGGGCATTGCTTCCATTCGTCGCGCTGGGACTACGACTACACCGGCGGGGACGCCACCGGCGGGCTGGACAAACTGGCGGACAAGCGGGTGGCGGTCATCGGCACCGGTGCCACCGCCATCCAGATCGTGCCGTTTCTGGGCCGGTACGCACAGCACCTCTACGTGTTTCAGCGCACACCGTCATCGGTGGACGTGCGCGCGAACACGGCCACCGATCCCGCCTGGGTGCGCTCGCTGCAGCCGGGTTGGCAGAAGGAACGTCAGCGCAACTTCCACGCCTGGACCTTCGAGGGGATGGCCCTGGGGCAGCCGGATCTGGTGTGCGACTTCTGGACCGAGTTGGGCCGCAACACCGCGGCGCGGGTGCTAGCCCTCGAGGATCCCGCCGCGCTGACGCCCGAGCAGTTCATGACGATCCGGGAGGAAGAGGATTACAAGGTCATGGAGCGGCTGCGCCGCCGGGTGGACGAGATCGTCGAAGACCCGGACACCGCGGAGGCGCTCAAGCCGTACTACCGGTTCCTGTGCAAGAGACCGCTTTCCAACGACGATTATCTCCCGACGTTCAACCGGCCCAACGTCACGCTGGTCGACGTGGCGGCCACCAAAGGCGTCGAGCGGATCACTCGGGCCGGGATCGTCGCCGGCGGCGTCGAGTACGAGGTCGACTGCATCATCTACGCCAGCGGCTTTGAGATCACCACCGAGATCAGCCGGCGCTATTCCATCGACGCCATCGAGGGCCGCGACGGGGTATCGCTGTACGACCATTGGCGTGACGGCTACCAGACCCTGCACGGCATGACCAGCCGCGGGTTCCCCAACCAGTTCTTCACCGGCTTCACCCAGGTCGGGATCTCGGCCAACATCGCGGCGAACTACGAACTGCAGGGCCAACACATCGCCTACATCATCGCCGAGGCGCTGGCTCGCGGCGCAACCACCGTGGAACCCCGTCAACAAGCGCAGGACGCGTGGTGCCGGATCGTCCGGGAAACCGCGATCGACAACTCGGCGTTCGATCGGGCCTGCACCCCAGGCTATTACAACAACGAAGGCGGCGGCGCGGGCGAAGGTCTGCGGTCGCACCTGGGCGAGCCGTACGCGCCCGGATTCTACGCGTTCGACGAACTGCTGCAGCAATGGCGCGACAAGGGCGACCTCGATGGCCTCGACCTCAACTGAGCCCACGCTGGATTTCACCGACCGGGTCGCCGTCGTCACCGGCGCCGGTCGCGGGCTGGGCCGCGCCTACGCGGCCTTGTTGGCGTCGCGAGGCGCGAAGGTGGTGGTCAATGACTCCGGCGGAGATCTGACCGGTGACGGTGCTGACGGCGGGCCCGCCGACCGGGTGGCTGGTGAGATCATCGCTGCCGGAGGCGATGCGGTGGCCTGCACGGCGTCGGTGGCCACCGCGGCCGGCGGCCGGGAGATCGTCGATACTGCACTGCGGAGCTACGGCCGGATCGACATCCTGATCCACAACGCCGGCACGGTGCGGCGCAGTTCACTGACCGAGATGAGCTACGAGGATTTCGATGCGGTCGTCGACGTCCATCTGCGCGGTGCGTTTCACGTTGTGCGTCCCGCTTTCCCGCTCATGTGCGAGGCCGGGTACGGGCGCATCGTGTTGACCTCCTCGATCGGGGGGCTGTATGGAAACCATGGTGTCGCCAACTACGCGGTCGCCAAGTCCGGGGTGATCGGCCTGTCCAATGTGGCCGCGCTGGAAGGGGCCGCCAACGGCGTGGCTTGCAATGTCATCATTCCGGCCGCCGAGACCAGGATGGCCGAAGGCATCGACACCTCCGCCTATCCGCCGTGGGGCCCCGACCTCGTCGCCCCCGTGGTGGGTTGGCTTGCCCACGAATCCTGCTCGATAAACGGCGAGTTGCTGATCGCCATCGCGGGGCGGGTGGCGCGGGCCGTCATCGCCGAAACCCCCGGTGTGTACCGCCCGTCCTGGTCGATCGAGCAGGTCGGTGAAGAGATCGCCGCGATCAGGGACGCCGGTGCGCCGTTGGTATTTCCGGTCGTCCCCGACGGTCACGTCGACCACATCCGGTACAGCTTCGCCATGGCCCAACAGGGAGCTCGACATGGCTAGCCGCGACAACCGGACCGGGCCGCTGGCCGGCGTGCGGGTGGTCGACCTGACCGCGATGGTGATGGGCCCCTATTGCACCCAGATCATGGCCGACATGGGCGCCGACGTGATCAAGGTTGAGTCACCCGAGGGCGACACCACGCGCTACATCTCCGTCGGGCCGGCTCCCGGGATGAGCGGCGTGTTCGTCAACGTGAACCGCGGCAAACGCAGCGTCGTGCTGGACCTGCATACCCAGCCCGGCAGGGATGCGCTGCGCGCCTTGATCACAACCGCCGATGTCTTCATCCATTCGATGCGGGCCAAGGCGATCGCCAAGTTGGGTTTCGGCTACGACCAGGTTGCGGCGCTCAACCCGTCGATCGTCTACACCAACTGCTACGGGTACGGCCGCGGCGGCCCGAATCGCGACCTGCCCGCCTACGACGACACCATCCAGGCCGAATGCGGCCTGCCGGCCGTGCAGCAACAGCTCACCGGCGAAGCCAGCTATGTCGGCACCATCATGGCCGACAAGGTCGCCGGGCTGACCGTCCTCTACGCCACCATGATGGCGCTGTTCCACCGCGAGCGGACCGGGCAGGGCCAGGAGGTCGAGGCCGGCATGTTCGAGACGATGGCGTCGTTCATGCTCGTCGAACACGCCAACGGCGCCATCTTCGATCCGCCGCTGGGCCGGGCCGGCTATCCGCGGGCGTTGGCACCCAACCGCCGCCCGTATCAGACCAGCGACGGTCAGATCGCCGCGCTGATCTACAACGACAAGCACTGGAATGCCTTCATCGACGCGGTGCAACCGCCGTGGGCCAGCGATCTCTACGCCACCGTGGAACGCCGGTCCCGCCAGATCGACGCCGTCTACGCCCTGGTCGCCGAGACCCTGCGGGAGCGGACCACCGACGAGTGGTTGGCACTGTTCCAGGAACTGGAGATCCCCGCGGCGCCGCTGCACACCCCCGACGAGTTGTTCGACAACCCCCACCTCAACGCGGTCGGCTTCTTCCAGAGCGTGGACACACCGCACGGGCCGGTCCGGTTTCCCGGTGTGCCCACCTGGTTTTCCCGCACACCGGGCCGGGTGGCCGGCCCCGCGCCGGAGTTGGGCGCCGATACCGCCGCGGTGCTGACCGAGCTGGGGCTTTCCGATACCGAGGAGGCGTCGGCGCGTGATTCGGGATAGCGGCTATCCACAACATTTTTCCCGCTCCGTTTGACGGGGCAGTGCCCTGCTGCCACCATGGAGGGGCAAGCACCTCGTTAAGTGAGACGTCTGCACGGACACAGGCCACTGACCCCGAACGTCGAAAGACGCCCCGGGTCAGGACAGCTCCTCCCGGCTTAAGGGTTGAGCCCAAGTGGCTTCCGACCTGCTTTCCGCGAGCAGGTTCGGACACGCCGTGCAGTGCCAAAGCTCCGACGAGTGGGGTGCCCGTTCCGCGGTATCACCGCCGAACATCGACTCCCCGAGCTGCGCAGCGAATGCGGCGCCTTACCTGGTGGAACCAGGGGTGCCCCGGCGAGGAGGAGGTGAGGACCAGATGAGTCGCAGCGATTGTCCGCATCCGTGTACGGACCCCAGCACCTCAGTTTCACCTCGACCCGGTCCGGGTACTCCTTCTCTCACCTGAGCACGAGTCTTCAGACCGGATCGGTATCCGGACAGGAGAACATCATGGCCTTCATTCGTATCCAATACATTTCGAACATCCGCGCCGCCGGGCGGCGGGCCGCCCACCTGCTGCGGCCCCGGCGCGTGCTGACTCCGCAGGAGCGGGCGAACCTGTACGTGTCGCGCACGCCGGTGGCCGTTGTCACCGCGTCGCTGGGCGGACACTCCCGCTGATGTGCGTTGACTCTGCGTCCAGGACGCAAAACCTCGAGTAACCGCCGCCCTGGACGCAGAGTCAACGCAACGGATTTCAGGCCTGAACGATGATCGGGTCCCCGATGTGCACCAGGTCGAAGTACCACGCGGCGTTCGACGGGCTCAGGTTGATGCACCCGTGGCTGACATTGGAATAGCCTTGCGAATCCACCGACCACGGGGCCGAATGCACGTACACCCCACTCCAGGTGACTCGAACCGCGTACTCGCCGTCGAGCAGATAGCCCTCCGGGTCGTTGAGCGGGATTCCGATGGTGCGGGAGTCGAACTTGATCGTCCGCTCTTTGGACAACGCGGTGAACGAGCCAATCGGCGTGGGCCGCTTCGGCTTACCCATCGATGCCGGCATGACCCGCAGTACCTCTTCGTTCTGGCTGACCGTCAGGGTGTGCGACGAGATGCTGGCCACCGCCACGACCGCGTCCCCGGTCTGGAACCGGGTCGACATGCCGCGGGCTTTCACCGACACCGTGCTGTGTGCCGGAAAGAACCGGTCCGGAATCCACTGCACCTCATCGCTGCTGACCCAGTTGAACCGGCCGGTGATGGGTTCCGGCGACGAAACACGGATGGTTCGTTCGGCGGCGGCGCGATCGGTGACCGGCGCGGTGAACCGCACGATCACCGGATGTCCCACCCCCACCACCTGATCGGGGCCGGGCGTCACGGTCGCCACCGTGACGCTAGCGCTGGCGGGGGGAAGTGCGGCATTGCCCATCGCGGTGCCGGGTCCGGTCAGCATGATCGCCGGAATCGCCGTCGCGACGCCGAGATAGCGGACGGCCCCGCGAAGGGCGCGCATCAAAGGTTGCTTCATCAAGAAAATATTCTAATGGGAAATCCGTGCGACGCACTGTCAGCAACGGCGGGGCGTCGACTCAGCCGATGGGTGCGGCTGCGCTGAAATCGCCCCAGGCCGCCCGTGCACCCGACTCCCCGATGCGGTAGACCTGCACAGACACCGCGACCGATGCGGCGATCACCACGACCGCGACCAGTACCTGTATCACCGTCGGAACCGGGTGACCGCGTTCCTGGCGAACATGCAGCGCGAGCAAGAGCACGGCGATCACGACCAATGCCGCTGCGCCGTAGGCGGCGCCGCCGCCAAGATCCAGGTGCGTGCTCAGCGTCGGCGACAGCGGGGAATCCGAAGACGCCGTGACGCGGTCGGCCAGCCACCCGCCGGAGCTGACGGTCAGCGGCGTCACCACGGCGCAGACCACCGACAGGGTCAGCACCAGCCAGACCAGGCGTCGCCGGGCGGCCGGCCACAGGGCCGAAACGGTCGCCAGCAACGCGGTAAGCGGGGCGAGCACGATGACGAAGTGGTTCAGCAGAATGTGCGCGGGCAGCCCGTGGACTGTCGACATCACTCACCTTTCTCCAACGACCAGCGCCGACCGGTGGGGGAATTCGCTCGCAAACTAGACCGCGGCCCGGACCCGCGCGGCGGCAGCCTCCGGCATCGGGTCATACCGCGCGAAGGCCCGGGTGAACGAGCCGGCGCCATGCGACAGCGAACGCAGATCGATCGCATAGCGGCTCAGTTCGACCTGCGGTACCTCGGCCTTCACCAGGGTTCGGTCCTCACCGATCTTGTCGGTGCCCAGTACCCGCGCCCGGCGGCTGGACAAGTCGCCCATGATCGCACCGACCAGATCGTCGGGCACCAGCACCGTCACCTCGTCGATCGGTTCCAGCAGTGACACTTTCGCCGCTGCCGCCGCCTCCCGCAAGGCCAGCGACCCGGCCATCTGGAAGGCGAAGTCCGACGAGTCGACGCTGTGGGCCTTGCCGTCGAGCAGGGTGACCCGGATATCGACGACCGGATAGCCGGTGGCCACGCCCTTCTCCATCTGGGCCCGCACGCCTTTCTCCACACTGGGGATGAACTGGCGCGGAACGGCGCCTCCGACCACCTTGTCGAGGAACTCGAAACCGGAACCCTCGGGCAGCGGCGCCACCTCTACATCGCACACCGCGTACTGGCCGTGCCCGCCCGACTGCTTGACATGGCGGCCGTGCCCTTTTGCGTTGCTGCTGAAGGTCTCCCGCAGCGGGATGCGCAACTCCACGGTGTCCACCGCGACGCCGTACCGGTTGGCCAGTCCCTCGAGCACCACGTTCGCGTGGGCTTCGCCCATGCACCACAGCACGGTCTGATGGGTCTCCGGGTTCTGTTCGATGCGCAGCGTCGGGTCTTCAGCACCCAGTCGTGCCAGCCCGACGGACAGCTTGTCGTCGTCGGTTTTGGCGCGGGGTTGCACGGCGATCGGGAGCAGGGGGTCGGGCATCGTCCACGGCTTGAGCACCAGTGGCTCTGCCTTGTCCGACAGCGTGTCCCCGGTTTCGGCGCGGCTGAGCCGCCCGATCGCGCAAATGTCGCCGGCCACCACGGTCTGTGCCGGACGCTGCTGTTTCCCCAGCGGGAACGACAGCGTCCCGATGCGCTCGTCCTCGTCGTGGTCGGTGTGGCTGCTGTCGTCACCGAAGATCGCCGAAAAATGCCCCGACACGTGGACCGTTGCGTCGGGGCGGATGGTGCCGGAGAAAACCCGGACCAGGCTGATCCGGCCGACGTAGGGATCCGACGTCGTTTTGACCACCTCCGCCAGCAGCGGTTGGTCGCACGCGCAGCGCAGACTTTCATGCGACGCACCCTGCGGGGTGAAGACCTCGGGCAGCGGATGCTCCAGCGGGGAGGGGAATCCGCTGGTGGCGACCTCCAGCAGTTCCAGCATGCCGGCACCGGTGGCGCCGCACACCGGGATCACCGGGAAGAAGGAGCCGCGGGCGACCGCCTTCTCCAGGTCGTCGATCAGCACCGCGCGGTCGATCTCTTCGCCACCGAGGTAGCGCTCCATCAGCGACTCGTCCTCGGACTCCTCGATGATGCCCTCGATGAGCGCCCCGCGCTGTTCCTGGATCTGCTCGGCGTGCGCCGGGTCCGGCGACAGCAGGCCGACCAGTTCATCGCCGATCGGGACGTACAGCGGTAACACCTTGCCCCCGAAGGCCGTTTGCGCCGCCGCCAGCGCGTTCGGGTAGTTCGCGCGGGAGTGGTCCAGTTTGGTGATGACCACTGCTCGGGGCATACCGACCTGATCGCATTCCTGCCACAGCGACTTGGTCGGTTCGTCGATCCCCTCGTTGGCGGCGATGACGAACAGGGCGCAGTCCGCGGCACGCAACCCGGCCCGCAGTTCGCCGACGAAATCGGCGTACCCGGGTGTGTCGATCAGATTGACCTTGATGCCGTCATAGGGCAGCGAGGCCAACGCCAACCCCACCGAACGCTGCTGCCGGATCTCGGCGTCGTCATAGTCACAGACCGTGGTGCCGTCGGCCACCGACCCGGGCCGCGACAACACTCCGGCCGCGACGAGCAACGCATCGATCAGCGTTGTCTTCCCCGCGCCGGACGGGCCCACCACGACGACGTTTCGGATCGCGGCCGGGCCGTCTGCGGTTGGGGCTGCTCCGTTTCCCGGCGTGGTCGTCTTGTCTGCCATCTGCGCCGCTCCTGGTTTCCGGCAACCGTCTGATAGCCACCCTTCCCTCAGCGGCGGCCCAGCACAAGGAGTTCAGCCAAAACGACGGGCCAGTATCGCCGCGGTCTGTTCGTCGGCGGGCAGAAACGCCTCCAGTCGCAACTCGGCGAGCGTGATGTCGATCGCGGTCGCGAACGTCGAGATCGTGGCGATCAGCCGCACGTCACCGTCGGCGGTGCGCAATTGCAGCGGTGTGGCGAATCCCAGCGGTTGACCGGCCGCACCCGCGGGTCTCCCGTAGCCCTCGAGCTCCTCGATGAGCGCCTCGATCCGCGGATGCGGTGCCCGCTGGTGCAACCCGGAGAGGATGTGGCGTCGCCAATCGGCGATGTTGACGATCCGGGCGGCCAGCCCATCGGGGTGCAGCGCCACCCGCAGCACGTTCACCGGCGGCTCCAGCAGCCACGGCGCCACCCCCTCGGACAACAGCGGGAAGGCGCTGTTGAACGCGACCAGCTGCCCGAAGCCGTCCATCACCATGGCCGGATACGGTCGATGACCGTCGAGGACGTGCTGCAGCGCTGTCCGCACCGGTTCCAGGCCCGGGGCGTGCAGGTCCGATTCGGGGTAGGCGGCGACGAATCCGGCCGCGCCGAACAGTTCATTGCGCTGCCGCAGGGTGAGCTGCAGTGACTCGGCCAGGCGGCCGACGATCTCGCGGCCCGGCATCGATCGGCCCTGTTCGAGGAAGCTCAGGTGCCGCTGGGTGGTTTCGGCGTCGATAGCGAGGTCGATCTGGCTGAGCCGGCGCCGGGTCCGCCATGCCCGCAGCAGCGGCCCGAAGTCACCGGACGCAGTAACCGACATGGCGCCAGTCAACCGTGTCACCGCGCTGACCGCTATTCCCCGCCGGGAATTGCCGCACCACAGCTTCGGCCGCACGCTCAGGCCATGACGAGCGAACTTCGCATCGGTGTGATCCCACCGCTGGCCGCCGAGGGTGACGGCACCGACTTTCGCCGGCTCATCGACGTCGCTCCGGTGATCGAAGGGCTGGGCTTCGACTCGATCTGGGCCAACGACACACTGACACGGCCCCGCATCGAGGCGCTGACTTTTCTGACCGCGGCCGCCACGGTCACCGAACGGATCACGCTGGGCACCGCCGCGCTGCAGCCGGCGTTGCGCCGCCCGGTGCAGACCGCGCAGGTACTGGCTTCGATCGATCGCCTGTCGCACGGGCGGTTGACCGTCGCGGTCGGTGCGGGCTTCCCCGGTCTCGGTGAGGTCGAGTACCGGGCCTCCGAAGTCCCCTGGCCGCGGCGCAACGCCAGGCTCGACGACACCGTCGCCCTGTGGCGCCAGATCTGGCACGGCTCGGAATCCCGCGCCTTTCACGGCAAGGTTCTGCACGTCGACGACATCCCTTTGGGTACAACAGCGTTCACGCCGCAAGGCCCACCGGTGTGGCTGGCCGCCGACTCAGCGCGGGCCCGGGTCCGCGCCGGCGCACACTACGACGGCTGGCTGCCCTACCCACCGACTCCGGACGGTTTCGCGTCGGGCCTGGCCGAGGTGCGCCGGGCCGCGCAAGACGCCGAACGCCCACCCGCTTCCGTCACACCGGCATTGTTTGTCACCGTGCTGGTGACCGAGGACGCCGATGGCGGCCGTGGCGCACTCGATCACTTCACCGCCACGACATACGGTTTCCCACTGGCAGTGGTCGAACGGATTCAGGCGTTCGCCGCCGGGCCGCCGGACGTCGTGGCCAAAGCCCTGCGGGACTATGTCGACGCCGGCGCCCGGCATCTGGTCTGCCGCATCGCGGTGCTGACGCCCGAACCGTTCGTCGCGCAGCTCGAGAAGCTCCGCAGCGCGACCGAGGCGCTGGCATGACCGCCCGACCCGGGCCCGCCCGACATCGAACCGTCCGCGGCGTGCTGGACGAGTACCGCCGGTTCTCGGATCTGCTGGGCAGCATCGATGCCCGTGGGTGGACCCGGGCCACCCGCTGCACCGGTTGGCAGGTGCGAGATGTCGCCGGCCACGTCGTCGGCCAGGCGCTCGACATCCTCGCCGGTACGGCGGGCAGCCGAACCCCCGACGAACAGGCGGCCGCGATGCGCGGTCAGCCGCCGGCGGCCCTCGCCACGGCCCTTCTCCGTGCCGCCGACGCTCTCGAGGCACCATTGGCCGGCATCGATGACGCCGCGTGGACCGGGCCGGGCCCGGTCGCGGGCCTCACCCTGGGGCAAGCCGTGCAGGTCCTGCAATTCGACGCCTACGTGCACGCCGCCGACATCCGCGCGGCCATCGGTGAAGCGGAAGCCGGGCCGGGCCTGGCCGCCGCCCTGGATTACGTGCTGGGCGTGCTGCCGCTCAAACCGGATGCCGCCGCTGATCCCCGCATCGCCGCCCACCTGACCCGCCCGGCCGTCGGCTTCACCGGGGCGACGGGCATCGACGCCCACGATTTCGTCCTGGCCGCCACCGGCCGCCTCGATCCCTCGCGGCTGAATCTGCCGAACGCGGTCAACCTGTTCGGTTAGCCGCCGCGCGCCGCGCGGGCAAGTTCAACGGAAGCAGCCCGCAGTTCCCCGATCGAGTCGATCGGCTGCCGGTAGCCCACCCGGGTGTAGGCGATGCCGCGTTCGGTGATCACCTTGAGGTCCAGCCCGTAGCGGTCCGCGCCGGTACAGGTCGCCTCGGTGGTGTCCGGGTATCCGCCCAGCACCTGCGCCATCGCCAACAACGAGTCGGCGTGGTCGGCGTTGAGGTGAGCGATCGCGGCGGCGGCCTGCGGTGCGACCGGATCGGGCTGCGCCGTGCCGTAGTCCGCGCCGCTCGCCGAATCCATCCGGCCGTAGCCGCCCACCCAGCGCACACGCTGGACCTGCAGCACCCACAGCGAGAAGTCGCTGTAGTCGATGTAGTACCGGCCGGCCGGCACCTGCGCCAGGTAGGCGTCACGGGCGGCGGCGTAGTCGTCGCCGGTGGGCTGGTGGACCACACCGGCCAGCGTGACCCGCCCGCTGGCCAGCGGATCAGCGTGCGCACCGGGTTCCACCACGGCCAGGCTCGCCCGCGGGTCGCGGGCCAGGTTGCGGCCGTGTTCGGCCATGTGGGACACGCACAGCACCGGAGCACCGCCCAGCAGCCCGTAGGTGACCAGCGACGCCCACGGGTCACCGTCGGCGGTCAGGGTCGCCAAGGTGGCGGCATTGGTCGCGGCGGTGATCGTCCGGGCTTCTTCGGCCGCTGAGGGCCGGGTGTCGTTCGCGACGGGGGTCAACGCCGGGGGGACCGAGGGCGCGTCGCCCGGGTCGCCGTGATCACGGGAGGCCATGGCGGCACGATACCGGCACCGCTGGTCGGGGGCTTCGCCCGCTCATCCGTGCCAGCGGGTCCAACGCCGCACGGCGACGGTGATCACCGGACCGTCCAGCCCGACCGCCTGGTACTGCGGATATTTCTCCCGGAGCAGCTGGCGTCCGGCGCGGGCGGCGGTGTCGGTGCCGGGGTGAATCGCCGCGAGGCCGTCGGCGCGCACCCACCACAACCGGGACCAGTCATCGGCGTATTCGTCGACCAGGATGCTGACCTGCGGATTGTGCGCGATATTGGTCAGCCGCTGCAGCTGGCGGGTGGTCTTGGGTTTGCCGTCGACGGCGGTGTAGATCAGGTCGTCGGCCACCGCGAACACCACCGGCACCAGGTGCGGTCGACCGTCGGGCGTCACAGTGCCCAGCCGGGCTACACGGGCCTGGGTAAACCGCTGCCGAAAGTCGAGCACCTGCGCAAGCCCCACCGGTTGGGGCACCGCCGACTAGGCGCGGCGCCAGATCAGTAGTTGTTGCAGCTGCCGGCGATCTGCGTCACCACGCCGAAGTACTGATCGGCGCCGGGAAAGGTCTGAGCCTGCTGGGCCATCTGCTGCCGCTTGGCCGGCGGCGCGGCCAGGAAGCGCTGCAGCCAGCCCTGTGCCATCGGCGATGCGTTGAACCTCGCGGCGGCGTCGGGCGACTCCGCGTTCATGGCGGCGATGACCTGCGGGTAGCTACAGGTGGTGTTGATGGCCGGACCGAAGTCGGGGTCCGCCGATGCGACTCCCGCCCCAGCGGTCAGCAACATCGCCAGACCGCCGGCCGCAGCGGCCAGGCGGGGTGCGACACGGCGGCGAGACGGCGAGAAGTGGCCTTGGTTAGACATGCTCAAAACGGTACACGATCTTGGGTGCTTGCCGCCGGGTCAGCGAATGCCCTTGGTTTAAGCTGCACAAAATCGCGCGCGAACCTATTCAGGAGGTGACGGGATGGGCGTGACGCATCGCCAGCCCCGGCGGTATTGGCTGATGGCGGCGGCGGGACTGGCGCTGGCCACAGCTCCGGCGCAGGCCGCGCCCGCACCATTCCCACAGGTCCCCCAGGCGCCTGCGCCGGATCCGTCGGCGATGGTCGCCCAGGTGGCACCGGCCGTGGTCAACATCAACACCCAGATGGGCTATCAGAGCGCGGTCGGGGCCGGCACCGGCATCCTCATCGACCCCGGTGGCGTGGTGCTCACCAACAACCACGTGATCACCGGGGCCACCGGCATCAGCGCCGTGGCCATCGGCAACGGGCAAACCTACGACGTCGATGTCCTCGGATACGACCGCAGCCACGATGTCGCGGTGGTGCAACTGCGCGGGGCGGGCGGCCTGCCCTCGGCCAGCATCGGCAACTCGTCGTCGGTCGCGGTCGGTGACCCGGTGGTCGCGATGGGCAACGCCGGCGGCGAGGGCGGCACACCGAGCGCGGTGACCGGCAACGTCGTCGCCCTCAACCAGACGGTGGCGGCCTCCGACGAGCTGACCGGCAGCACCGAGACCCTGGACGGGATGATCCAGGCCAACGCGCCGATCCGGCAAGGTGACTCGGGCGGGCCGATGGTCAACGGCTCGGGCCAGGTGATCGGGATGAACACCGCCGCCTCCGAGAACTACAAGATTCCGGAGCAGGGCGGTCAGGGCTTCGCCATTCCGATCAACCAGGCGATGGCGATTGCCCGCCAGATCCGCGCCGGCGCCGCGTCGAGCACGGTTCACATCGGTGACACCGCATTCCTCGGAGTCGGCGTGTCCGACGGGAACGGCGGCGCCAAGGTGGTGCGGGTGCTGGAGAACACTCCCGCCGCCGAAGCCGGGCTGCAGGTGGACGACGTGCTGACCGCGGTAGACAACGTGTCGGTGACCTCGGCCACCGCGCTGACCGGCGTGCTCGATCAGCGCCACCCGGGTGACGTGGTCACGCTGACCTGGCGCAGTGCGTCCGGTGGCGTGCGCAACCAGCCGGTGACGTTGGCTCCCGGCCCGGTCGGCTGAAACGGTTAACGCCGCGGCGTTCCAGATTGGCGCAATCACGGTTAGTGCACGGAAGTGTTCCTTTGCGCACCGTTGTGAACTTCGCGCCCTCTCGACGGACCGAGAGACTTTATTCACACGCTATCAACAAGCATCCTTGGGAGAGTTTTCCCAGTTCTGGGACTAGCGTGGGGCCCAGCTGAGTGGATACTTAACGTTCGTCATGCCCCGATACCTGTGTGGTCGCAGCCGGCGGCGACTTCGGTGACGGCACGCCCGGCGCGCCCGGCACCGGCGGCAACGGCGGCCCGCCCCGAGCCTTGGCTTCCCGGCCAGCAACGGCACCGACGGCGGCGACGGCACCGATGGCGGCCCGAACGGCGTTGCCGGTTCCCCTGGAACCCCCGGCACGAACGGGTAATACGCGCGCCGCGCCGATATGCGGTAGGTGTGGAAGGGTGGAGGACCACACCGATCCCACCGAGGGCAGCTTCGTCGAGGGCGGCGTCGTCGAGCATCCCAGCGCCGATGATTTCGGGGATGCGCGGACCCTGCCGGCCGATCCGACCTGGTTCAAACGCGCGGTGTTCTACGAAGTGCTGGTCCGCGCCTTCTACGACTCCAACGCCGATGGCATCGGCGACCTGCGCGGGCTGATCGAGCGCCTGGACTACCTGCAGTGGCTCGGCGTGGACTGCCTGTGGCTGCCGCCGTTCTACGACTCACCACTGCGCGACGGCGGCTACGACATCCGCGATTTCTACAAGGTGCTGCCGGAGTTCGGCACCGTCGACGACTTCGTCGCGCTGCTGGACGCCGCACACTCCCGCGGCATCCGCATCATCACCGACCTGGTGATGAACCACACCTCCGATACCCACCCGTGGTTTCAGGAGTCCCGCCGCGACCCCGACGGCCCGCACGGCGACTACTACGTGTGGAGCGACACCAGCGAGCGCTACGGCGACGCCCGGATCATCTTCGTCGACACCGAAGAGTCCAACTGGACGTTCGACCCGGTCCGCCGCCAGTTCTACTGGCACCGGTTCTTCTCCCATCAACCGGATCTGAACTACGACAACCCCGCTGTGCAGGACGCCATGATCGACGTCCTGCGGTTCTGGCTGGACCTCGGTATCGACGGTTTCCGGTTGGACGCGGTGCCGTACTTGTTCGAGCGTGACGGCACCAACTGCGAGAACCTGCCCGAGACGCACGCCTTCCTCAAGCGGGTCCGCAAGGTGGTCGACGACGAGTTCCCGGGCCGGGTGCTGCTGGCCGAGGCCAACCAGTGGCCCTCCGACGTCGTCGAATACTTCGGCGATCCCGACACCGGCGGCGACGAATGCCACATGGCGTTCCACTTTCCCCTGATGCCACGCATTTTCATGGCGGTGCGCCGCGAATCCCGCTTCCCGATCTCGGAAATCCTCGCGCAGACACCGCCGATCCCGCAGCTGGCCCAATGGGGCATCTTCCTGCGCAACCACGACGAGCTGACGCTGGAGATGGTCACCGACGAGGAACGCGACTACATGTACGCCGAGTACGCCAAGGACCCCCAGATGAAAGCCAATGTGGGGATCCGCCGCCGGCTGGCGCCGCTGCTGGACAAGGACCGCAATCAGATCGAGTTGTTCACCGCGTTGCTGCTGTCATTGCCCGGCTCACCGATCCTGTATTACGGCGACGAGATCGGCATGGGCGACATCATCTGGCTGGGCGATCGCGATGCGGTGCGCACCCCGATGCAGTGGACACCGGACCGCAACGGCGGCTTCTCCGCCGCCAATCCGGGACGGATGTACTTGCCGCCCATTCAGGATCCGGTGTACGGCTACCAGGCGGTCAACGTCGAGGCCCAGCGGGACACGTCGACGTCGCTGCTGAACTGGACTCGCACCATGCTCGCGGTGCGCCGCCGCCACGACGCCTTCGCGACTGGCGCCTTTCGTGAGCTGGGCGGTTCGAATCCGTCGATCCTGGCCTACGTGCGGGAGATGGCGGACGGTGCTGGAAGTACCGTGCTGTGCGTCAACAACCTGTCCCGTTTCCCCCAGCCCATCGAGTTGAACCTGCAGCATTGGAGCGGCTACACACCGGTGGAACTCACCGGACGGGTGGAGTTTCCGCCGATCGGCCAGCTGCCGTACCTGCTGACGCTGCCCGGGCACGGTTTCTACTGGTTCCAGCTCTGCGATTCCGAGGAGCCGCGATGACTGCCCCCGCCCGACTGCCCTGGTCCGAGTGGCTGGTCCAACAACGCTGGTATGCCGGCCGAAACCGCGAACTAGATTCCGTTGCAGTAGCTTTGAATGTTTCCCTGGGCGACGGTCTGGATCTGGTTCTGCTGGACGCCGGCTATACCGACGGGTTCACGGAGCGATATCAGGTGATCGTGAACTGGGACACCGACCCGGTCTCGGAGTACAGCGCGACCGCGACGATCGGCAGCGACGGCGACCACACCGGCTATGACGCGCTGTATGACCCGAACGCACGGCGGACGTTGATGACGCTGATCGACGAATCCGCCACGCGCGGCGTGGTGACGTTCGCCCGAGAACCCGACGTCGATCTGCGGCCGGATGCCGCCTCCTGGGTGGTGGACGCCGAACAGTCCAACACCAGCGTGATCTTCGATCAGGAGGCCATCCTCAAGATCTTCCGCCGGGTGCAGCCCGGGGTGAGCCCCGACATCGAACTCAACCAGGTGTTGGGCCGCGCGAACAACCCGCATGTGGCCCGCCTGCTCGGCGTGTACCAGGCGGTGCTGCCCGACGGCGCCGCGTGGCCGCTGGGCATGGCGAGCGCCTACGCCGACAACGCCGCGGAGGGTTGGGCGATGGCCACCGCCAGCGTGCGCGACCTGTTCGCCGAAGCCGATCTGTACGCCCACGAGGTCGGCGGCGACTTCGCCGCCGAGTCCCACCGGCTCGGTGAGGCCGTCGCCTCCGTGCACGCCGCCCTAATCGCCAGCCTCGGCACCCGCCGAACCAGCTTCGGCGTCGACGCCATGCTGGCGCGACTGGACTCGACCGCGGCCGTCGTACCCGATCTGCAGCCGCACCGAGGCGAGATCGAGCAGCGCTTCCGCGCGCTGGCCGGCGAGACGATCACCGCTCAACGCGTGCACGGCGATCTGCACCTGGGGCAGGCGCTGCGCACCCCGGAAACCTGGCTGCTGATCGACTTCGAGGGCGAGCCGGGTCAGCCGCTGCAGGAACGGCGCGCGCCGGATTCGCCGTTGCGCGACGTTGCCGGAATGCTGCGCTCCTACGACTACGCCGCCTATGGACAGCTGGTCGACCGCCCCCACGACAAACAGCTCGCCGCCCGCGCCCGCGAGTGGGTCAACCGCAACCGCGCCGCCTTCTGCGACGGCTACGCCGCGGTTTCGGGTTTTGATCCCCGTGATTCTGAGACCCTGCTGGCGGCCTACGAATTGGACAAGGCAGTCTACGAAGCCGGATACGAGTCCCGGCACCGGCCCGGATGGCTGCCCATCCCGTTGCGGTCGATCACCCGCTTGGTCCACGGCGCGTGACGGCGGCCACTCGGCGAACCGCTCATCCTGCGAGTTCGGCGAAGTTCTGGAAAAATTGGGCTGCATGATCCGCTCGATACGCGAAACGTTCGACAGCGAGACGAAGCTTTCCTGGGTTCTGGGCGGGGTTGCCGGCCTGCTGGGTGCAACAGCGTTCACGCACTCCATCGGCTATTTCGTCACCTTCATGACCGGCAACGCCCAGCGCGCGGTCCTGGGCTTGTTCATCGGCGACCCGATCTTGGCCGTGTCCGCCGCCGGGCTGATGTTGATGTTCCTCGCCGGTGTGCTGACCGCATCGTGGGCCCGCCGACGCTTCTGGCCCACGCGGCCCTACGGTGCCATCGCACTGACCACGGTGGCGCTGGTGGCCGCGACGGTGCTGGACTGGACGGTGTGCGGTGGACCGACGCGTCCCCTGCCCTACCCGCCGATCGCACTGGTGACGTTCGGCGTGGGCTCGTTGAACACGACGTTCGTCAAGAACGGCGAAGTGTCGATTCCGCTCAGCTACGTGACGGGCACGCTGGTGAAGCTGGGCCAGGGCATCGAGCGCCACGTGAGCGGCGGCAAGCTCACCGATTGGTTCGGATACTTCCTGATGATGGTGGCCTTCATGTGCGGCGCCCTGCTCGGCGGGATCGTCAGCGCCTATACCGGAGGTACCCAGATGCTGGGGATCGCCTCGTTGGGTTGCGCCGCGGCCACCGCCTACAGCTATTCATACGCCGGTCGCCGCGAACTCTGGACGTAGCGCGATGTAGCGGGTCTAGCGCGAGCAGCTATCAAGGGGCTTCGCACCGTGGTGGAGGATGAAAATCTCACCGAGTGTGCGGTTTGGTACCCAACACGCGGCTCAATGCGTACCAAACCGCACGCTCGCCGGGCGTTGGGCCCGTTTTTTCGATAGAGACGCAAAGGTGCCCGACACACCGTTGAATCTGGGACTTTCACTGGGGGCACCTCCCGCTTGCGGGGGACTGCTCGCGGGGGCGTTAGGCCGCCAGCCAAAGTCTCGGCGCACCACGCAACACAAAAGCCCCCGATTCGTCATTGAACCGGGGGCTTTTGCGATCCTCGTGGCAGGGGGTCAGGCCGCGGGCGGGGTACCCAGCAGCACCCGTTGGATGTCGGGCTTCATCGCCACCAGCTGCTGGTTCCAGTACGGCCAGTCGTGCGTCCCGTCGGCCGGGAAGTTGAACACGCCGTTGGTGCCCCCGGCCGCGGCGTAGTTGCTCTGGAACGTCTGGTTGGTGCGCAGGGTGAAGCTCTCCAGGAACTTCGCCGGCAAGCTGTTGCCGCCCATCTCATTCGGGGTGCCGTTGCCGCAGTACACCCAGATGCGGGTGTTGTTGGCCACCAGCCGCGGAATCTGCACCATGGCGTCGTTGCGCTTCCACGCCGGGTCGCTGGAAGGGCCCCACATGTTGTTGGCGTTGTAACCACCCGAGTCGTTCATCGCCATCCCGATCAACGTCGGCCACCAACCCTCGGACGGGTTGAGGAAGCCGGAAAGCGATGCGGCATAGGGGAACTGCTGCGGATGATAAGCGGCCAGCACCAGTGCGGAACCGCCCGACATCGACAGACCGACCACGGCGTTACCTTCCGGTGAGACGCTCCGGTTGGCCTGCAGCCAGCTGGGCATCTCCTGGGTCAGGAAGGTCTCCCACTTGTAGGTGTAGTTCTGGCCGTTGCCCTGCGACGGCTGGTACCAGTCGGTGTAGAAGCTGGACTGCCCACCGACCGGCATGATCACCGACAGGCCGGACTGGTAGTACTCCTCGAACGCCGGGGTGTTGATGTCCCACCCGTTGTAGTCGTCCTGGGCGCGCAGACCGTCGAGCAGATACACCGCACGCGAGCCGCCGGGCTGGAACTGAACTTTGATGTCGCGGCCCATCGACGGCGACGGCACCTGCAGGTACTCGACCGGCAGGCCCGGCCGGGAGAACGCGGAAGCGGTCGCCGAGCCGCCGACCACGCCGACCAGACCGGGCAGCAGCGCTGCACCGATCGCGGCCATCGTCAGCCGCCGTGGCAAACCTGCCGCGCGCAACTTGTCAACGAACTTCATGGTGCTAGCCACCCCAACTTTCATCTGTCATCTGCCGATTCACACGGTTGATTAGCCGTTCTCGGGCAGTCAAACACGTTGCGCCAGAATCGCGGCCTGGCGTCGCCGGGGGGTCGTATCGCGGTTGGCTAACGATTACGCGACGCCGTCGTTACCGCGAGCGTTCTCCGTGGGTATGGTCCTGACAGACCGTTGACCACAGGAGGGCACCGTGACCGAATCGGCTCAACCACTGGCCGGGGTGCGTGTCGTCGAGATCGGCAGTTTCGTGGCGGTGCCATTGGCCGGTATGACGCTGGCGCAATTGGGTGCCGAAGTTATCCGGGTCGACCCGGTGGCCGGCGGCGCCGACTACCACCGGTGGCCGGTCACCGAGGACGGCAACAGCATCTACTGGACCGGATTGAACAAGGGTGTGCGCTCGGTGGCCGTCGACGTCCGCTCGTCCGAAGGCCAGCGACTGGTCCAGCGACTGATCACCGACGCCGGCGTCCTGATCACGAATGTCGCCGGTCGGCAATGGCATTCCTACGAGACGCTGGTGCAGGAGCGGCCCGACCTGATTCACGTCGAGGTGACCGGCCGCGCCGACGGTTCGACCGGCGTCGACTACACCGTGAACGCGGCCGTCGGATTTCCGCTGGTGACCGGGCCCGTCGAACACGGCGGACCGATCAACCACGTTCTTCCGGCCTGGGACATCGCCTGCGGGCTGTACGCCGCCATGGGCGTCACCGCCGCGCTGCGCCACCGCGACGCCACCGGTGCCGGAACCCGGATCGGCTTGGCCCTGGAGAACGTTGCCCTGGCCGCGGCCGGGTACCTGGGCTTGCTCACCGAACCGATGATCAACGGCACCCAGCGTGAGCGTGTCGGCAACGCCGTCTACGGCCAATACGGGCAGGCCTTCACCAGCAGCGACGGCGTGGCGTTCATGCTGGTGGCGCTGACCGGCCGGCACTTCCGCGACCTCACCGAAGTGACCGGGACCGCTAAAGCCGTTGCCGCGCTGGCGGACGCGCTCGAAGTCGACTTCACCGACGAGGGCCAGCGCTACCGGCACCGGGACACCCTCACCGGGCTGTTCAGCGTGTGGTTCGCCGAACACACAGCCGCCGAAATCGCTGCGGCCCTGGCGGACACCTCGCTGCTGTGGGACCGCTACCGCAGCTTCGCCGAAGTCGCCGGCAGCGAACGGGTTACCAACAACCCGCTGTTCACCAGGCTGCAGCAGCCACGCGTCGGCGAGTACCTGGCGGCGGGACTGCCGTTGTCGCTCGATCGGCAGCACCCACCCGCGGTGGCGGCGCCGGCACTGGGCGACGACACCGCGGCCGTGCTGCGGGACCGGCTCGGGATGACTCCACCGCAACTGGCCGCGCTCATCGACACCGGAACCGTCGCCGTCCGATGAGCCGCCTGCTGGAACTTCTTGACCTACAACAGGTCCGCCCGCGGGTCTGGGCCGGCCCTGCTGCCGGGCCAACCGGTAAGCGTGCCTTCGGTGGGCATTTGGCCGGTCAGGCGCTGTCGGCGGCGGGGCGCACCGTCACCGACATGGCGCCGACGAACATGCAGGTGCTGTTCCTGCGCGGCGGTGACGCCGACGCGCCCGTCGAATACACCGTCGAGCACGAGTACGACGGACGTACCGCGGCGAGTCGACGGGTACTGGCCCACCAGGACGAGCGGCTGCTGACCACTACCACCGTCATGTTCTCCGCACCGCTGGAGGGACCCGAACACGGCCGCGTGACCCAGCCCGGCGTCCATCCCGAGGAACTCGACCGCACCGGGCCCGCCGGCCCGGCGCCGTCGATGCCGCTCGACGAAATCGACATCCGGATCGTCGACACCGGTTCCGGTGAAGCGTTCACCCGTCGATTCTGGTGGCGCACAACGGTGTCGTTACCGGACGACCCGTTCCTGCACACGTGCGTCGCGGCCTACGTGACCGACGTCTACATGATCGATCCCGCACTTCAGGTGCACGGGCATTCGATGCGCGGCCGCACCCATCGCAGCGGCACCACCGCGTCGTCGATCTGGTTTCACCAACCGATACGCGCTGACCGGTGGAACCTGTTGGAATCGTCGTCGCCGGCCGCGGCGCGGGGGCGCGGTCTGGTCACCGGCGCGCTGGTCGACGCCGACGGCGCCATCCTGGCCACCCTGGTGCAGGAGGGCCTGATCGCCAACCGGTAACGGGGCGGTTGTTGTAATAGATCTACCTCGACGCGTCAAAGGAGCTGCACATGCGCACATTCTCATCGGTCGACGAACTGGCCGCGCTGACCGGGCAGGCCATCGGCTACAGCGACTGGGTGACCGTCACCCAGGAGGCGGTGAACCTGTTCGCCGACGCGACCGGGGATCACCAGTGGATCCACGTCGATCCCGAGAAGGCCGCCACCGGTCCGTTCGGCACCACGATCGCGCATGGCTTCATGACGCTGTCGCTGCTGCCGCAGTTCTTCAAGACCATGTACCGCGTGGACGGCGTGAAGATGGCCGTCAATTACGGTCTCAACAAGGTTCGTTTTCCCTCGCCGGTGCCGGTCGGTTCCACGGTCCGCGCGCACGGCTCCGTGGTGAATGTCGACGACCTCGGTGACGGCGCCTACCAGATCACCCTGTCGACGACGGTAGAAGTCGAGGGCGCCGCCAAACCGGCGTGCGTCGCCGAAAGCGTCGTCCGCTACATGACCTGATCGCCGGAAACCTAGGGCGCCTATGTGTCGCTGCGCATTTTCTGGTTGTTCGCGGGGTATTTTGCACTCGCAGGTCTCCAATGCGGCAGGTCGGATGGGCGATGAATGGCTTAGTCAAGGGCTTGGCGTTGCTGGCCGGCGTCACCGTGACGCTGATGCTGCCCCTGCCGGTGGCCCACGCGGCGGGCGTCACCTATACCGTCGAACCGTTCGACTACGACATGGTCCGTGGGACTTCGATGTCGGTGACGCCAAAGCAGCTGGGCGGCTTACTGTGTCCGTGCGTCAAGATTCCCTATCCCGCTGACGGTTTCCACAACGATCAGGGCGTGACGGCGATCGCGGCGACGGCACTGCGCGCCGGCGACACCGTGCTCGGATTCAGCCTGGGATCCCAGGTGATCTCGCTTTATCTGTCGAAGTACACGCCGCCGCCCGGGGTGCGGTTCGTGTTGTTGGGCGACACGTTCGCGCGCAACGATCAACTGAACTTCTTCAAGCAGGGTGTCCCGGCGAATATCGCGAACCAGGTGATCCTGGTCGCCCGCGAATACGACGGGTGGAGCGACTTTCCCACCAACTACCTGTCCCCCAACTATCAGCTGGCGCTGCAGAACGCACAGGCGGGTGGCGCCTACATCCACGACTACGTCACCGCTCGTCTGGACGATCCGGTCAACGTGGTGACCAATCGTGGCAACATCACCGCGATCCTGATCCCGACCCAGCAACTGCCGCTCAACCAGTGGCGACGGTTGTGGGGCCAGACCGCCCAGGCCGATCAGCTTGACGCCCAACAACGCCCGCTGATCGACAGCGCCTACACCCGTCCGGGGCCCACGTCTCAGCAGGTCGCCGCGTCGACGGCCGAGCAGCGCGCCAGCTTCTGGTGATCTACCGGTGCAGGGCGGCCACCAGATCGGCAAGGTCCGCGGCTGCGGGCCGGTAGCCGGGAAAGTAGCAGCACACCTCGGACGCGTGCGCGCCGTAGCGATGTCGGATCTGCGCGGCGCACTCCTCCGGAGTGCCGGCGACACCAAGGGTGCGCACCATCTGCTCGGTGATCAGCCCTCGCATGTCGGCGTAGCCGCCCTGCTTGGACAACGCGTTGAGCCGGGGCTGCAGCTCCGCCCATCCCTCCACAGCCAGCACCGGCTGATAATTGGGCGTCGAGCCGTAGAACGCGATCAGTGTGGCCACCCCGTCGACGGCCTTCGCCAGATCGGCCTCGCTGCGCCCGACCGCCACCATCGCCTGCGCCAGGATCTGAAACTCACCGGGCCGCCGGTCGGCGCGCCGTAGTCCCTCGGCGACCGCGGGCATGGTGCGTTCGGCGAAATGGCGAGTGCTGTTGAACGGCATGACAAGCAGCCCGTCGGCCACCTCCGCCGCGGTTCGGGTCATCACCGGCCCGAGCGCTCCCATCAGCACCGGCGGGCGACCGTACGGGTTGGGTCCGGGGTTGAAGTTCGGCGGCATCAACGTGTGCGTGTAGTACTCACCGCGAAACTTCAGCGGCGCCTCACCCTCCCAGGCGGCGAAGATCGCTTTGACCGCGGCCACCGACTCCGCCATCCGCTTTGCCGGCTGACCCCATTGGCTGCTGTAGCGCTTCTCGATGTGGGCGCGGATCTGCGATCCCAATCCCAGCCGGAATCTGCCCTGGCTGTAAACCTGTAGGTCGTACGCCGCGTGTGCCATATGCACCGGACTGCGCGGACCGGCGATCGCCACGTTCGTCATCAGATCCAGGTCGGATTCCCCGGCGGCGACCACCAACGGGAAGAACACATCGTGTTGACCCTCGAAGGTGAAGATGCCGTCGGCACCGATGCCGGCCAGCGCCCGCACACTGTCACGGACCTTCGCCGGCGCACCCTCGACCTGCAGATGTACCTTCACTTCCTTACCCGCACAGCGATTCCGAGAGTGACCACAGCCGTGCGGCACTGTCCGGATCGCCGGCGTAGGGCGCGACATCGGCGCGGATGCGGCAATCGGCGAGGTACACCGACCCGAGGTCGGCGAGTTCAGGCGCCACCGCGGCCCAGACCTGGGTGGCCGCACCGCGATCCACGGTCACGAACTCCCGGGTGACGTCAACCGGCTTCGTTCCCGGTTTACGCTGTGCCGCAGTACGGTTCGAGAGGCTGGTGAAATCGTCGCGGGTCATGTGACGGGCCAGCGCGGTGGCGACCACGCCGGGGTGCACGGCGTAGGCGCGTACCCCCTGATCACGCAGTCGTCGGTCCAGTTCCACGACGTGCAGGATATTTGCGGTCTTCGAGGCGCCGTAGGACAGGAACTTGTCGTACTCGCGCCGCTGCCAGTTGGGATCCTCGAAGTCGATGTCGCTGATGCGGTGTCCTTCCGACGACAGGGCCACCACCCGGGCGCCGCCGGCGGCGACGAGTTGCGGGATCAGCAGCCGGGTCAGCTCGAAGTGGCCGAGATGGTTTGTGCCGAACTGCATTTCGAAGCCATCGGCAGTGGTCCCCAACGGCGTGAACATCACGCCGGCGTTGTTCATCAACACGTCGATGCGGGGGGCCAGGTCGGCGATGGCCGCGGCCGCCGCGCGAATGCTGCTCAGCGAACACAGGTCCAGCTCGACCAGGGCGATGCGGGCATCGGGCTGTGTGTCACAGATCGATGCCTGCGTTTCGGCCAGCGCGTCGCGGTTGCGTGCGGCCAGCACCAGTTGCGCTCCGGTGGCCGCCAGCGCGCGGGCAGATTCGCGGCCGAGCCCCGAGGACGCACCCGTGATGATGCACGTCTTGCCGGTGAGGTCCACGCCGTCGACGACGTCCAGGGCGGTTGTTTGATCCACGGCTCAACCCTGGCTTAGTACAGCCAATGATTCAACAACGGTGCCGCGCGCCGCGCGCCGCCCGGTGGCAATCCGGAACGTCTCGACGGATCCGCCAGGGATGGTGCCCAGGCCCGCGGCGATCAGCGCTTGGGCCTTGAACGCGCGCGCCGCGGCGCCAGGCCGGTGACTCAGCGTGCGCGGCCCGCTGACCGGCACGTGGTCCCACACCAGCACTTCTGCGTGGGCGACCCGGATCAGGGTCTGCACCCGTGGATCCGGGTAGAGGTCCGCGGTGGTGACCACCATTCCCGGCAGATCGTCGGGTTCCCCGGCCGCCGCGTTCGGGTCGGCCACCTCGGCACCGAGGATCTGCAGCGGCCGCGGATCGCTGTCCCGCATCAGGATTGCCTGCACCTTCCAGCCGGCCGTTCCGTGGTCGAACAGCCAGCCGCCGGCGTGCGCGACCGCGTCCGCGCTGGTCGGCGCGATGACCTGCAGCCGGTAGTTCATCGCAGCACCCGCACCGGGACGTGCGACCAGCCCGCCACATTCTGCATGGTGACCCGCTTGCAGCCCGCCCAGCGGACCTCGTAGCGCGGCATCGCCTCGAGCATCTTCTCCAGTGCGATCGCGCACTCCATTCGGGCCAGCGCCGCGCCCAGGCAGCTGTGGATCCCGTAGCCGAAGCTGAGGTTCTGGGCCTGCGCGCGGTCACGATCGATGTCGAAGGTGTCCGGGTCGGTCCAGGCGTCGGGGTCGCGGTTGGCCGAACCGCCGACGAGAAACACCGGTTTGCCGGCCGGGATCGTCACGCCGTGCAGGTGCACGGCTTTCGTCGAGCGTCGCACGTTGTACTGGGACGGCGCCTCGTAGCGCAGCAGCTCCTCGATCGCAGCGGGGACCTTGCTGCGATCATCCAGCAACTTCTGCCATTGATCGGGATGCTGGGCGAACACCGTTGCCGCATTCCCGATCAGTTTGGTCACCGTCTCGGCGCCGGCCCCGCCCAGCAGGGTGGCGAAGCCCGCGATCTCCGAGCCGCGCAGCCGCGTCTTCTCCCCGTCGTCACGTTCGACTTCGGCGGCGATCAGATGGGTGATCATGTCGTCGCGCGGCTGTGCACGGCGCTGCTGGATCAACTCGTAGTACATCGCCCAGGCCTGCGCCATCGCCCGGACGCCGGCTTCGGACATCTCGATCTGTCCGGGCTCACGATGCAGGAGTTCGTCGATCCACAGTCGAACCTTCTGGCGGTACTCGGCGGGCACCCCGAGCATCCGGGTGATGACCTCGACCGGGAACAGCGCGGAAAAGTCCTGCACGACATCGAATTCATCGTCCCTGGCCAGGAAGCGTTCGATCTGCTCGGCCACCATCGGCTGCATCGCCGTGATCGCGCGCGGGGTGAACACCTTGTTCACCAGGCTGCGCATGTGCCGGTGCTCGGGGGGATCCAGCGAGATGATCATCTTGGCCGGCACCGGCTGACCGGTGCGCACCATCGCCAGGTCCACCCCATACGCCGATGAGTACGTCTCGAAGTCCTTGAACGCGGCGGCGACGTCCTCATGCCGGGTCAGCGCGTAGAAGTCGTACTCGGGGTTGTAGTACACCGGGGCGTCCTCGCGCATCCGGCGATACGTCTCATAGGGGCCGTTGAAGAAGTCCTCGGAGAACGGATCGAAAACCAGCTGCGACGTTCGCACCACACCTCCTGCAGCGGTAGACAGAACCGGACGACAAACAGTAAACCTTACAGTAATCTGTTTCGGCAACGGCTGGTTAGACTGGCGCAGCGTGGCACGCAGTGACGACGACAGCTGGGATCTGGCCACCAGCGTGGGGGCTACCGCGACGTTGGTCGCCGCCGCCCGCGCCATCGCCAGCAATGCCGAGAACCCGCTGATCAGCGACCCGTTCGCTGAGCCGTTGGTCCGGGCGGTCGGTGTCGATTTCTTTCACCGGGTGGGTGGCCGGCGATATCGATGTCGCCGACCTCGACGAAAGCGGATCGGGCTGGAAGCTGGCCTATATGTCCGACGCCATGGCGGTGCGCACCCGTTTCTTCGACGCGTTCTTGACCGACGCGATCGCGGCCGGCATCCGCCAGGCGGTGATCTTGGCCTCGGGGCTGGATGCGCGGGCCTACCGGCTGACCTGGCCGGCCGATATGACCCTGTTCGAGATCGACCAGCCTCAGGTCATCGACTTCAAGACCCGCACGATGACCGAACTGGGGGCCGCGCCGGCGACCGAGCTGCGAACGGTGCCCATCGATTTACGCAACGACTGGCCGACGGCGTTGCGCGGTGCGGGCCTGGATCCGTCCCGACCCACCGCATGGGTCGCCGAGGGCCTGCTCGGATATCTGACCCCGGACGCCCAGGATCGGCTGCTCGACCACGTCACCGCGCTCAGCGCCGCGGGCAGCCGGTTGGCCGTCGAAGCCGTCCCGGAGATGGCGCCGGCCGACGTCGACCGGGCCCGCGACACCATGCGCGCGGCGACATCCCGGTGGCGTGACCACGGTATCGAGGTGGAGTTCAGCGATTTGGGCTACGACGGCGAACGGCACAACATCGCCGACTACCTGCGGCTGCGTGGCTGGCGATCGGTGATGACGACCACCCGTCAGTTGTTCGCCGAGCACGACATTCCCGCCATTGCGCACCCCGAGGACTCGGTATCGGTCGCCGACACCGTCTACTACACATCCACCCTGGGTTGAGAGCAGGAGCCATGACAGACAACTCGATCGGTGTTCAACGCCGCGGCCTCAACGACGCGGTCACCCGGTTCTGGGGCTTCGCCGCGCCGGCCTACAACTTTCACGTCTTGCAGCGCTGGGTCTACCGGCCCGCTCAGGACGAGGTGATCGCGCAGCTGCAAAGCCACGCCGCCGCCAAGGTCGCCGACATCGCCTGCGGCACCGGTATCCTGGCGGACCGGATCGAGCGCGAACTGCACCCCGAGGCGGTGTACGGCGTGGACATGTCCGACGGCATGCTCGAGCAGGCACGGGCGCGCTCCACGCGGGTGCAGTGGCGCAAGGGGCCTGCCGAGCAGTTGCCGTTCGAGGACGGCGCACTGGACGCCGTGGTCACGACGTCGGCGTTTCACTTCTTCGATCAGCCCGCGGCGCTGCGCGAGTTCCATCGGGTGATCGCCCCGGGCGGGATGGTGGCCGTCACGACCATGAGCCCCCGTCAGACCCTTCCGCTGCACGGGTTCTCGGCCAATCTGTTCAACCCCGCGCACAACCCGTCACCGAAGGAGATGCGGGCGCTGTTCGAGGGCGCCGGCCTGACGGTGTGCGAGCAGCACCGAGTGCGTCGGCCGGCCTGGACGAAGGTCGTGTCGGATCTGTTGACCGTCGGCCTCAAGCTCTAACGGTCAACCGAGCCAGCCGCGGACACCGTCCCAGCCACCGCAGATGTTCCCGACACAACCCTGACCGAAGCCGTTGCCGCCCGGGCTCCAGCCACCACAGCCCTGCCAGCCGACGTCGCTGCCGCAGCCGTTGCCGCCGCCGCTGCCGTCCTGGCCGCCGCTGCCGGTCGGGTCGGCGAGCACCACCTGGTCGGGTGGCGCACCCGCCGGCGCATCGGCCAGGATCACCGCCGCCGGGGCAACAGCGATGGCTGTCGCGGCGCCCGCTACGAATACCGTTCCAACGAGTCTCCGTACGCTTAGCATGGCTTGATACTGCCGACTGTTCGCGCGATTGCCAACCGTAATGTGAGCACCGATACCGTTTTGTGAACCTGCGCGTCACGTCACCACGGCAGCTAATTGCGTTGTTACAGCAGCTCGTCCGCCGATTGGTCCCAGTGATCGAGGTTCACCGCGGTAGCCAGCGGACGCCGACGCACCGGTCCGTGCCGGCCCTTGGGCCAGCCGATCACGATGTGGCCGGCCAGCATCCAGTCGTCCGGAACGCCCACTGCCTCACGGAGCAGCGCCTCACCGCCGTACGAGCACCAACTGGTCATGCACGCGCCCAGGCCTTGGGCCCGCGCGGCCAACAGGAAGTTCTGCATCGCGGGGAAGATCGACCCGCCGAGCAACAGCTCGGAAGCCGTCGGATAGTGCTGCTGGACGAACAGCACCGACGTGAAGTCGCCGGCCCGGTCATGCAATTCATAGGTGGCACGGTTGGTGCGGGCGCGACGGCTGTCGTCCTCGGGCGCGGGCCGGCTCATTCCGTAGACCGGCTCGATCACCGCGAGCGCTTCGGCCGCGGCGTGGGCGACCACAGCGCGTTGGGCCGCGGAACGCAGCACGATGAACCGCCAGCCCTGTGCATTGGCTCCCGACGGCGCCCAGGTGGCGGCCCGCAGGCAGCGGGCCAGGGTGGCGTCATCGACCGGTGCGCCGGTGAATCGCCGGATGGTGCGGGCGGTCGCCAGCACCTCCCAGATATTCGCGCTCGGTTCGGCCATGCGGTCAGCGTTGCACACGCCGCGGCAACGCCCCGCGCGGCAGGTTCAGCGGCAGGCAATTGTAGGTCGCGATGCCCGGGGCGGCGGCCACCACCGAGGGGATCGCGTTGATCGGCGGCATCGCCGTCATGATGTGCCCCAACACCATGAAGTCCGCGATCGTCTCGCCGACGAAATCCGGCGGTGGCAGGAATCCGATGTTCATGTTCACCGTCGGCCGTCCCGCAATGGTGATCGCCCAGCCGTCGCCGTCGAGCTTCCAATCCGGGTCCAGGGCCTGACCCTTGCGCCAACGCACGTTCAGGTCCACGACGGTGGCACCGTCGGCGATGCCCTGCCAGCTCACGAACACCCCGGCGACACATCCGGCATTGATCACCCACGACCCCAGGTCCAGATCCTCGGTGGTCTGCGCATACTCTGCCTCGCAACGTATCTCGTCGAGTTCGACGCCGATGGCGTCGGCGATCAGCCGCACCGCCTCGGCGAAGATCGCGGTCCCCTTCTCCGCCATCGGCTGTAGACCGGGATCATCGATCGCGGTGCCGAATCCCACCGGCCGCTCGGTGGCCGGCGAGTCGTAGAAGGTGGTGTCCGCCGATTCGGCGATGGTGACCTTGTCGATCCGGTCGCATGCGGTGGCCGCGACGATGGCCAGCAGTTCGGCGAAGCCGGGGCTGACGCCGGAGCCGAAGATGGTGGATTCACCACGCCGGCAGGCCTCTTCGATGCGGTCTCGGTCGGCGCCGAGATTGTGGCCGGTGATGAACGACGCCGACGCCACCACGTTGATGCCGGCGGCCAGGATGCGGACCAACTCGTCGGCGTCGACCCACATCGGGTTGTACACGACGCAGTCCGGCTTCAACGCCAGCAGCGCGTCGACGTCGTTGGTCGCGGCGACCCCGATCGGATCGATGCCGCACAGTTCACCGACATCGCGACCGACCTTGTCCGGCGACCAGGCGTAGCAGCCGACCAGCTCGTAGTCGCGATGGGCGGCCAACGCACGCACGGAACTGGTCCCGACATTGCCGGTCGTCCACTGCACTACTCGGTAAGGCGCCATGGGTCGTGTCTACACGGTTCGCGCACGGATTTTTCCGTATCGGGAAAAATAGGCCCTCAGCGCCCCGCGCCCATCCGCGCCCCGCGCCCATCCGCGCCGAGATTGCAGCCACGTACGGCTGCGCTCGATGTTTTGCTACCACGATTCAATCTCGCGGCTGGGCGGCAAGCCGCTGTTCCAGACCGGCGAGAATCACCGCCAGGTTGTAGTCGAGTTGGTCGTCAACCGCACCGGCGTGCTGGCGGGCAGCGACGACCTGGCGCAGCACCGGGAAGTCCGCTTCGCCGGCACATGACAATGCGCTGACGACCTCGGGCACGTCGGGGTGCACGGGCACGGCCGCCAGCCCGGCGGCGAATGCGGTCTCGGTGATGAAGGTCAACACCCGGCCGGCCTCGTCGGGGTCGAATCCGGCGCCGACCAATGTCTGCAGGACGCTTTCCACCCGGGACAGCGCCCCCAGACCGCGGGCGCCGGGAAGCCGCACCGACAGCGCCAGCGCACCGAGTTTGATCGTCGCGTCGCGCTGCGCGGTGGCGTAGCAGCGCAAGACCTCACGCCAGTCGCCGGCGTCGGCCAGGTCGATACGGGCCAGCTCGGTTTCGAAGACGTCCAGCGCCACCAACTCCAGCAGGCCGTCACGGTCACCGACGTGGTAGTTGAGTGCCTTGGGATCGACTCCGAGCGCGTCGGCCACCGCCTGCATGGTCAACGCCCCGGGCGCGACGGTCCGTGCCGCGGCGGCGATCAGCTCCCGGCTGAGCTGGCGCGGGCGACCGCGACGACGCACCGGTTGTGCACCGCCCGGCAGGTCGGCAGCGACGCGGCTCACCCGTCGCCCGCATCGGCTTGCGCGCGCCGCTCGGCTTGCCGCTTGAGCCCGTCGGCCTCCATGTCGACGTACTCGCGCATGCGGCGGCCGGCGAGCAACCTGCCCAGCCAGGCCAGCGGGCCGGTCATCGCGAAGGTCAGCTCGGCGCGGACACCGCCGTCGATGGGCGTGAGCTCGTGGTAACCGGTGAAGTGGGCGCCGGGCGCCGACGCGGTCCAGGTGAAGGACCGTTCGCTGGCCAACTCGGTGACGGTCCAGACCGTCGGGCGGCCCGCCGGTTGCCGGACGGTGGCGGTGCTGCCGACGCGCAGCGGTCCGGAATCCAGCCGGGTGATCTCGCGCATCGATGCCGTCCAGTCCGGCCAGTTCTCCACATCGATCAGTACCTCCCACACGTCGCTGGGGCGGGCGGCGATCGTGTCGGTGCGGTTGTAGTGCATGGGTGTGCTCCTTCCGCGTACCCCGACCTGACTGGGACGTTACCGAAGATCAGCGGCGCGCAGCAGCCCACCGAGCCGGTGCAGCGCATCAAGGTATTCATGCTCGGCGGGCGTGCCGTATCCCAGCACGATCCCCTCGGCTCGTCGCTGCCCGTGCCAGAACGGCGCCAGCCCGGTCAGGGCGATTTGACGTTGCCGCGCGGCGGCCAACACATCGGTCTCGGCGATCCCGTGCGGCAGCATCACGACCGCATGCAGCCCGGCGGCGATGCCCTGCAACACCATCATGGGCGCGTCACGACCGAGCGAGTCCACCAGCGCGTCTCGGCGCTGCCGATAGCGTCGCCGCATCCGCCGGATGTGACGGTCCAACGCTCCGGATTCGATCAGCTCGGCGAACGCCAACTGGGCCAGGATGTCGGTGCCCCGGTCGGCGCGGCGCTTGGCCTCCACCACGGCGTCGACCAGCGCGGCCGGCAACGCAAGCCACCCCAGCCGTAGCCCGGGGGCCAGGCTCTTGCTGGCGCTGCCGGCATAGACGACGTGCTCCGGTGCCAGGCCCTGCAGCGCGCCCACCGGGTGGCGGTCGTACCGGAACTCCCCGTCGTAGTCGTCTTCGATCAGGTAGCTGTCCCGCGCGGCGGCCAGCCGGACGAAATTGGAGCGCCGGTCGGCGGCCAGCGTGGCACCCAGCGGCGCCTGGTGGGCCGGAGTCAGCAACACCGCGGCAACCGAACCGGCCAGCCCGCCCGGATTCGCGCCGTCGTGATCGACGTCGAGGGGAATGACCTGGAGCCCACTGGCGGCCACCGTGGCGCGATGGTCGGGCAGGCACGGGTCCTCCACGGCGATGGCGTGCGCTCCCGCGGCAGCCAGCGCGTCGCAGACCAGCCGCAGCCCCTGGGTGAATCCGCTGCAGATGACGATGCGCTCCGGGGTGGCAAGCACGCCACGCACGCGTCCCAGATAACCGGCGAGTTCCGCACGCAACCGCAGCGATCCCCGCGGGTCGAGCGGACCCAGCTCCGAGTGCGGGGTGACGTTCAGCGCTCGCCGCAGCGCGCGCAGCCAGTCGGTGCGCGGAAACATGCTGAGATCCGGGCGCCCGAGCCGGAAGTCGGCCACCACCCGCGGCGCAGTGGACACGGCTGTCGCCGTTGGTAGACCCCCCGGGCTCTGCGCGACCTCGGTGGCGGCTCCCTGCCGGCTGCGCAGGTACCCCTCGGCGACCAGTTGCGCGTAGGCCTCGACCACCGTGCCGCGCGCGACGCCGAGCTGTCCGGCCAGCGCCCGCGAGGACGGCAACCGCATGCCCGGCGTCAGGCGCTCATCCCGAATAGCCTGTCGCAGCGCATTTTCCAGCGCACCGCGGCGGCCGTGCGCCGGGGGGAGTTCGAGATGCAGGTCCACGCCACCCGCCTCACTGGTCCACAAATCTGGCATAGAACTGGACCTTACTCGCGGACCGGTCGGGTTCTAACGTTGAACATGTGAACACTCCTGCCCCGCTGACCCAGCGGCGCCTGAACCGGACGGCGAGTTTGACCGCGCAGATCAACGCCGCCCAACGCGCCGCGGAGTCCATGCGGTCCCCGCGGACCCGCCTGCTCGACGATCCCTGGTCACGGCACCTGGTTCGCCATCCCGCGCTGCGCGTGCTGCTGGCCAATCGGTGGCTGGCCGCCGCTGCGGTGCGGGTCTTCGACCGGCAATGGGGCGGGCTGCACGCCCATATCGTGCTGCGGGCCCGCTTCACCGATGACGCGTGTGCGGCGGCGATGCGGGCCGGAATCGACCAGTTGGTGCTGCTGGGCGCTGGGTTCGACACGACCAGCCTGCGCAAGGCGCACGCCTCGGTGCGGATATTCGAGGTCGATGCACCGGCCACTCAGGCCGAGAAGCGGCCCCTGGCCGAACGGCTGCTGCCGTCACCGCGCGCCGGGCATATCGTCTGGGTGCCATGCGATCTCGAGCAGGACCCGCTGGGTGATCGGCTCCTGGCCAGCGGCTTTGACCCTGACCGGCGCAGCCTCGTGGTCTGGTTGGGGGTCAGCATGTACCTCACCCGCCCCGCGATCGGTGCGACCCTGGACGGCCTGGCGACGTTGTGCGCGCCGGGCAGTCAGCTGGTCGCCGACTACATCGATACCGCGGTCGTCGCCGGCGACACCGGATGGGCGGGCGCACGGCGCATCGCGCGAGTCGTCGCCCGACGCGGCGAACCATACCGCAGCGGTTTCACCGCAACCGGCTTCGAAGATCTGCTCGCCCACCACGGATTCACCGTCCGCGACCGCGCCGGGGTCGCGGCCCTGCTGCAGCGCTACGACCCCGCACATGCCAGCGGTCTGGCGGGCGACGACTGGCTCGGCATCGTGCGCGCCGAACGGGTCCCGGCATGACGACCGAATTCGACGCACCTGCCGCCGTATTCGTCGAACAGTTCCGAATCCTGTGGGCCGACCCGAGCGTCGAACGCCTGGACGCGCTGACCCATCCCGATGTCTGCTACGTTCAGCCGCTGCTTCCCGACGTGCGAGGCCGCGAGGCCGCCGGCAGCTACTGGCGGCGAATCTTCACCCTGATACCGGATCTGCGGATCGACGTGGTGAACTCCGCGGTGTCCGCGGACAACGTGGTGTACATCGAGTTTCGGATCGTCGGCACCCTCGGCGGCAAGCCGGTGTCGTGGCCGGCCGTGGACCGCTATGAGCTCGATGAGATCGGACGGGTTCGCCGGCGCGTGTTGTACTGCGATTCAGCCCAGTTGGTTGCCGCGGTGCTTCGGCCGCGCGGGCTGGCAGCGCTGCTGTGGGCAGGTGTTCGCCTGGGCTCGGCCGCGGTTCGGTCGAGGTGGACGGGCCGGTGACGGTCGGCCGCCGCCCTGCCGATGCCGCCGCGTTCGTCGAGTTCGTGCAGGACGCCACCAACGACTATCTGCCCGACGCGGTCCACCAGATCTACGCTCCCGATGCGCGATTGGTGATGATCACCGATGGCGGACGCGAGGAAGCGGTGGGCCTGCCGGCGATTCACGCGGCGTGGACACGGTCGTGCGCGGCGTTTCAGGCGCGCCGGTTCCGGCTGATCAAACGGTTGGTGGCTATCGGCGAGGACACCATTGTCAACGAGTGGTGGGGAGGCCCGGCCGGCCGGCGCGACGGCCGTGGTATCGAGGTGTGGCGGTTCGACGCCCACGCGAAAGTGCGTGACGTGCACGTCTACAGCTTCCTCAAGGTGCGCTCCACGCGTCATCCCGTTCAGGTGTTGCAGCTGCTGATCGGTTCACCGCGGATGGTGTTGGCGTTCGGGCGCGCGGCGCTGCGCCGATCAGCCGGCGGTTGGCCCCGTCGCCGGATCTAGCCGCGCAATCCGGCGATCCCGTCGTCGAGCGCGGCCTCCAGATACGACAGGTCACCGGTGGCGAGCATGATGCCGACCCCGCCCTGGATGCCTGCCAGCAGCGCGGCCGCCGCGCGGCCGGCATCCACGTCGGCAGCGATCTTTGCCCGCTGCTGCATCGAGCGAATGCCGGCGGCGATCGCGCTGTGCCATTGGGCTATCAGCTCGGCGCTCACCGCCTGGGCGCCGGGGGTCGTGCGGCCGATCTCCGACATCAGCACCGCGATCGGACAGTTCTGCCCCTGGCGCCGGTACCGCTCCACCACCACGTCACGCCAGCGCTGCCATGCCGCCCACGAGGTCAGTTGCCCCAGGTGCGGTTGTTGGTCGTCGATCACCAGCTGGGACTCCAACACGGCGACCGCCAGCAGCAGCTGCTCCTTGCCGCCCGGAAAGTAGTGGAAAAGCTGGCTTTTCGATGCCCGGGTGCGGACCAGAATGTCGTCGAGGGTGGTCAGCGCCACGCCGTTCTCCCGGATTTCGGCGGCCGCGCCGTCGATGATCCGCTGCCGGGTGGCCCGTCCCTTCGCCGTCAGTTTCTGGACTTGCGGGTCCAATTCCAGCGGCGCAGCATGTGGACTCATGAGTCCAAATATTACGCAGTTGTCCGGCCGCACAGCACTGGTCACCGGATCCACCGGGGGTCTGGGCGTCGCCGTTGCCCGAACGCTCGCCGCCAGCGGCGCCTTCGTCGTCGTCAGCGGGCGCAACAAGGCGCGCGGCGACGACGTCGTCGCCGAGATCCGCTCCGCCGGCGGCGACGCCACCTTCGTCGGCGCCGACCTGGGCGCCGGGGAGCAGGAGATCCGGCGGGTGGCCGCGGCGGCCACCGAGGCTGCCGGCGGGCGCCTGGACATCCTGGTGAACAATGCGGCCACCCTGCTGATGCCGACGCCCACCACCGAGATCAGCGAGTTGGCGCTGCGTGATGCGTTCACCGTCAACGTCTTCGCACCGTTTCTGTTGACCGGTGTGGTCGCGCCGGTGATGGCCCACGGCGGCGGCGGCGCCATCGTCAACATCGGGTCCATCACCGGGCTGCGCGGAGCCGCCGGCTCGGCGGTCTACAACACGACCAAGGCCGCCATCCATTCGCTGACCAAATCCTGGGCCGATGAGTACGGCCCGTCCGGCGTGCGGGTCAACGCCGTGGCGCCGGGGCCGATCGCCACCGAACGCCAGCAGGAGTACCGCGAACACCTCGCCCCGGTGCTGAACCGGCTGCCGTCGCGGCGGATGAGCACGCCGGAGGAGGTCGCCGACGCGGTGGCGTTCCTGGCCGGTGACGGCGCCGCCAACATTCACGGCGCCATCCTCAGCGTGGACGGCGGCTGGGCGGCGATCTAGCGGCCCCGCACCGGGGAGCCGGTTTCGCCGCGGCGCCGACCGGGTATCGCCATCGGTGCAGCAGCGATTGTCAGCACCCGCGGAGGACAGCCGTGATCCCTTGGCCGAACCGACGATCCGGCCTGCGGCAGATCACCGAGGGGCTCGGCGAGCTCGATTCCGCCGTGTTCGGCGCGATCGCGCACTCGCCGAGCCGCCTGTTGGACACCACGATGCCGGTGCTGACCCGCGCCGCCGACCACTCCAAGCTGTGGCTGGCATTGGCCGCGGCACTGACCGCGTCCGGGCGTCCGTCCGTGCAGCGGGGCGCGGCCCGCGGAGTCGTGAGCCTGGCGGTGACCAGCCTGCTGACCAATCAGCTGGTCAAACGGATCCGGCACCGCGCGCGGCCCAGCTTCGTGTCGGTGCCGCTGGTGCGCCGGGCGCGACGGCTGCCGACATCCAATTCGCTGCCGTCCGGGCATGCCGCCAGTGCTGCGGCGTTCGCCGTCGGCGTCGGGTTGGAGAGTCCGCTGCTGGGCTTGCCGCTCGCCCTGCTTGCCGGCCTCGTCGGGCTGTCCCGGATCGCGACCGGTGTCCACTATCCCGGTGATGTGCTGGCCGGGCTGGGGATCGGTGCGTCGATCGCGGTGCTCGGCGCACGGCAGGTGCCGCCGATCGCACCCGAGGCGCCGGCGCGGGCCGATCCGCTGCGCGTCGATACCCCCGCCCGTCCCGACGGCGCGGGCGTGCGCCTGGTGGTCAACCCCAGATCAGGCGGCGGCCGGGCCGGCGCGGTCGCCGATCAGGTTCGCGGCGCGCTGCCGGCCATCACCGTCGTCGAAGTGCAACCCGACGACGACATACTCGACGTGCTGCGCGACGCCGCCGATGGCGCCGAGGTGCTCGCGGTCGCCGGTGGGGACGGTTCGGTAGCCGCCGCGGCTGCTGTCGCGGTCGAACGCGACCTCCCGTTGGCGGTTTTCCCGGCCGGCACCTTGAACCACTTCGCCAAGGACATCGGTTGCGATACCCCGCAGCGGACGGTCGCCGCCCTAGCGGACGCCAGCCTGTCGCGGGTGGACGTGGTGCGGCTCGATGCGGACACCACCATCATCAACACGTTCAGCATCGGCGCCTACCCGACGTTCGTGCGCATCCGGGAACGGCTGGAGCACAAGATCGGCAAGCCGCTGGCCGGTGCCTACGCCGTGCTGCACGTCCTGCGTCACGAACGTCCGGTGCGGATCAGCTACGACGACAAGACGCTGCAGACCTCGCTGTTCTTTCTCGCGAACTCCACGTACCTGCCGTCCGGGTTCGCTCCGGCGGCACGTCACCGCATGGACGACGGCCTGCTGGACGTTCGGATCCTGGAAACCGGCCGACGCTGGTCCAAGCTGAGGATTTCGACGGCCTTGGCGTTGGGACGATTGGCGGCCAGCCCGCTGTATCACGAACTGCGCGTACCGGAGTTCCGGTTCACCGCCGTCGACGGACCGGTGGCCACGGCCCGCGACGGCGAGGCCTGCCTCCCCTGCCGCACCGCCGAGTTCCGGGTCCGGTATCGGGCGCTGCAGGTGTATCGCCCGCTGCCGCGCGGAGCCGGGCGGCGGTCGTGACATTCGACCTCGCGCCGACTGCGGCGCAACACGATCTGGCCCGACGCACCCACACATTCGCCGAATCCGTGATCCGCCCGGTCGCCCTGGACTACGACCAGCGGCAGGAGTTTCCATGGCCGGTGTTGGAGCAGGCCGCCCAGGACGGCTTCTACAGCCCGCTGTTCTATCGGGATCTCATCGGCGATCCGACGGGTCTGTCGCTGCCGATGTTCATGGAGGAACTGTTCTGGGGCTGCGCGGGCATCGGTTTGGCGATCGTGATGCCGGCGCTGGCGCTGGCGGCGATCGGTCAGGCCGCGTCTCCGGAGCAGATGCTGCAGTGGGCGCCGGAATGCTTCGGCACACCGGGCGATCTCAAGCTCGCGGCGCTGGCGATTTCCGAACCCGAAGGGGGCAGCGACGTCCGCAATCTGCGGACCATCGCACGTCGCGACGGCGACGACTGGCTGATCGACGGGCACAAGATGTGGATCGGCAACGGCGGCATCGCCCATGTGCATGTCGTCAACGCGGTCGTCGACGAGGAGCTGGGGCATCGCGGCCAGGCGTTGTTCATCGTGCCCGGCGGCACACCCGGGCTGACGCTGGTGCGCAAACTCGACAAACTCGGGTGCCGGGCCTCGCACACGGCCGAACTGCGATTCGATGCCGTGCGGATACCGGGGGCCAATCTGCTGGGCGGGGAGGAACGACTCGAACGCAAACTCGCCAAGGCGCGTGAGGTGGTGGCCGGCGGCAAGCATTCCGGCTCAGCGACGTTGGGTACTTTCGAGCAGACCCGACCGATGGTCGCCGCCCAAGCGATCGGCATCGCGCGCGCCGCACTGGAATACGCAACCACGTACGCCACCCAGCGGGAAGCCTTCGGCGCACCGATCATCGAGAATCAGGGTGTCAGCTTTCCGCTGGCAGAGCTGGCGACGCAGATCGATGCCGCGCGGCTGCTGACCTGGCGCGCCTCCTGGATGGCGGCCAACGGCATCTCCTTCGACCGCGGGGAGGGCTCGATGTCGAAGTTGGCCGCCAGCGAGGTCGCGGTGCGCGCCACCGAACGCGCGATTCAGACGTTGGGCGGCTGGGGATATATCACCGACCATCCGGTGGAGAAGTGGTATCGAGACGCCAAGCTGTACACCATCTTCGAAGGCACCAGCGAGATTCAGCGCATCGTTATCGGACAGGCGCTGGGCGCGTCGGAGGGAATGCCCCCGCTGCACATCGAGATCGATCCGTCTGGCGGACCGCTCAATCGATACTTCGGCCGCGGCACCCCGTTACGCACCCGCGCGGCCAGTGCGGCGTTGTCGATGAAGGACCGGATTCCTGAGCCGCTCATGCAGCTGGCGATGAAAGCGCTTCGCCCACCGCGTCGATGACCCCGCCTGCTGCGGTCTAGCCGCCCCCCACCTCGGCCGCCAGCGGCGGGGGCAGCGGCGTCGTGGCCGTCGGTGTGGTGGGCGCCGGCACGGCTGCCGGAGTTGCCGGCTTACCCGGTTGGTGAAACTCCAGCATCGGCTCCCGGCGAACGACCTCTCCGCCATTGCTGATGACCAGCGATCCCGGCGACACCGAGTAGGTGATTCCATCCCGGTCGGCGATGTAGGTGACCCCGCCGGACTGCGACGCGGGGGCGATCAGCTTGGCGCCGTCGCTGACCCGTACGCCGCGGTACTCGTAGCCGCCGTCGGGGGTTTTGCAGATCGCTACCCGCGAGTTGTCGGTGCGCCCGAAGGCGACCGCCAGGTCGGGTGTGCTGCAGCGCGCGGTGGAGTCGATGAACCCGTGGTCGTCGCTGTCGGTGCCCGCGCCGGCGGCGGGCACTCCGATCACCAGCAGCGCCCCGCACACCACCGCGCCGCCGGCCAGGCGGAGCGGGCGTCGTCGCCCAAACACATCTTCCACGACAGCACGCCTGCCGCTTTCGCACGAGGGATGTCGCCGAGCCACCACGCAATCGTTAGGTGTTCGAGACCCGGGTCCGGTTACCCTGGCCCGGTGAGCAGCCAGCAATTGCCCGGCGGGGTGGTGCATACGTTGCCGGCGGATCTGCGGATCGAACTGATCGCCCACAGCACCGCCCTGGCGGCGTGGCACGACATCACACCGCTGGCGCGCAACGAATTCATCTGCTGGGTGGAGGACGCCAAGCAGCAGAAGACGCGCGAGCGTCGTATTCGCCGGACCCGGGAAGAGCTGGAGGACGGCATGCGCCGGCCGTGCTGCTGGCCGGGGTGCAAACACCGCGAGCGCACCGGCCGATAGGTCCGCTCAGCTGCTCGCGGCGGCCACCCGGGCCCGTTCGCGCACCGACGCGACCACGCCCCCGTCGTTGAGGATGTCGGTGCCGGTGAGGTAGCCGGCCTTGCCGCCGACGCAGAACGCGAACAGTTCGGCCATTTCCTCGGGCCTGCCCCACCGCGGCACCGCGGCGTCGGCGACCAACGCTCCGGCGCCGGCCTGCTCTTCGAGCCGACCCATCTCGGTGTCCACCGAACCCGGGGAGACCGAGACGATCCGCAGACCCCGTCCGTTGAACCGCTCGGCCTGAGATGCGCTGTACCACTTGACGAACGCCTTGCTCAGGGCGTAGGCGTAACCCGATCGGGCTTCTTCGGGAGCGCCGTTGCACATCGCCAGCATCGCGGTCATGAATGCGTCGGCGTCGTCGCACGCCATCGGGAACTGCCCGGTCGGAATGATCTCGTCGGGCAGCAGATGCGCGGCCATCGAGGCCACGTTGACGATTGCTGCGCCGTTCCCGCTGCTCGCGTAGAACGCCTCGTTGACGTTGACGGTGCCGATCGCGTTGGTGCGCATGACATATTCGGCGTCACCCATGCTGGGGCTGACCCCCGCCGCGTGGATCACCGAGACCACCGGCCCGAGCCCGGTCGCGGTGTCGAACAGCCGGGTGACGGCGTCGCGATCGGTGACATCGCAGTTGACCAGGGTGGGGCTGATGCCGAGGTCATCGAGCGTGACCTGCGCGGCGTCGAGCCGGTCCTGGCGGACATCGCACAGCACGACGGTGTGCTCCCGCCCGAGGATCGCGGCCGTGGCCAGACCCATGCCGCCCGCGCCGCCCGTGATCACCGATACTGAGGCCATAACTGGACGGTATACGGTTGCGCCGGGATACCGATCGACTGGGTGAGACGAGGGCTGACATGACCGATTTGTCCGGCAAGGTTGCGCTGGTGACGGGCGCCTCGTCCGGCCTGGGCGCGGCGGTCGCGCAGCTGTTCGCGCAACGCGGGGCATCGGTTTTCGGCATCGCGCGTGACCAGGAGCGCCTGGCGACGGTGTTCGCCCACGTGCACGGCGGCCGGTTCGCCGGCACCGACATCACCACCCCGCCAGCCTGCGCGGCGGCGGTGCAGCAGTGCGTCGACCAGTTCGGCCGCCTCGATGTCCTGGTCAACGTGGCCGGGGCCCATCAGATGCGTCACACCGCCGATGTCACCGACGAGGACTGGGCCTACGACCTGGGCGTCAACCTCAACGGGCCGTTCTACCTGTGCCGGGCCGCGCTGCCGCACCTGTTGGCGGCTGCCGGCAACATCGTCAACGTCGCCTCGATCGCCGGAGTCGAGGGCCAGGCGTACTCGGCGAGCTACTGCGCGGCCAAGCACGGGCTGATCGGCCTGACTCGGTCATTGGCCGTCGAATTCACCGCGGAGAAGCTGCGGATCAACGCCGTGTGTCCGGGCGGGATGCTGACCCCGCAGGTGACCAACTTCCAGCTACCCGAGGGCGCCGACGTCAACCTCATCATGCGGGTGGCGTCCCCGCGCGGGATGAGTGACCCCGGTGACGTCGCCGAGGTGATCGCGTTTCTGGCCAGTGACGCCGCGGCCGCGGTGCACGGGGCGGTGTACATGACCGATAACGGCAAGACGGCGGGGTAGGCGGGGCCGAGCCGACCCCGAAGACACGAAATGCCCCGGCGAACCGGGGCATTCGTGTGTTCTTCGGTTACAGCCAGGGGAACAGGTCGCCCAAGTCCAGGCCCAGGAACGCCGTGGGGTCTGCCACATCCGGCGTCAGCCCGAGGTCCAGGGCGCTGAACAGCCCGGAGTTCGTCAGCGCGTCCAGCGACGAGGCCTCCGCCCAGTCCGACATGTCGGTCGGGGTGAACCACGACGCGGCCCAGGAGATGTCGAAGGTGCCGAACGGCGTCTTGAGCATGTCAACGATCGCGCCGTCGTCTCCGGCCGGGTCGTAGTACAGGTTGGTCAGGCCCGGCAGCAGCTGGCTCTGGTCGTAGATGGCGCCGTCGTCACCGACGAACTGGTCGTCGATCCCGCCCCACCAGTTCTGGGTCAGGTAGCTGTCCCCGGTGAGAGCGGCGACCAGATCGCCGTCATCGGTGGTGTAGGCGAAGTCGGACGGCACGCTCCAGGCCAGCGAACCCGAGGTCGGGTCGACGAGTTGCTCGGCGGCGGCGGTGTCATAGACCGGCGACCAGGACCCGGCAGCGGCGTCCGTCGGCAGGCCGAGGTTGAGCGCGCTGTACAGCCCGGCGTTGCCCAGGATTTCATCCGGCGAGGCCGCAGCGACCGCCGAAAGGTCCGCCGGCTTGAACGAGTCCGCCATCGCGGACAGGTCAATGTTGCCGAACGGCGTCTTGAGGATGTCAACGGTCTTCGCGCCCTCAGCGGCGGGGTCGTAGTAGAGGTTGGTGAAGCCGGGCAGCAGCTGGTTCTGGTTGTAGACGTCACCGGCTTCGGTGACGAACTGGTTGTCGTATCCGCCCCACCAGTTCTGGCCGACGTAGTCGGTGCCGCTCAGCGCCGTTCCGTCGGTATTGGTGAAGATCGCGGTCTGCTTCCAGATCTCCGACAACCCGGCCGTGTCCTGCAGCATCGTGCTGTCACCGTAGGTCGGGGTCCACGCGGGGTCCGCGGCGGCCGGGGCGTCTCCGGTGTCCGCGCTGGCTGTTGCTGTGGCCAGGTACGCCGCCGCTACCGCCGCGCCGGCCGCGACGCCTATCGCTACGCGCTTCATGTCGATCTCCTCCCGATGTTCTCGATAGCCACCCAGAAGTAGCTGTGATGAACCTTAACAGAATAAATTGACGTATCGGCAAGGTTTTAGAGTTTTTTGCTTCCGGCGCTCGATTGGTGCGCGCTCCCCGACCTGATGCCCCCAGGCAACACAACAGGTGAACCGGTTTTCCCTGCCGCGGTCGCGTCCGCTTGCCGGCACCGAAGCCGCTGTCCGGGGTCCACCGGTGCGCCGACCCCGCGGGGTGCGAAGGTTAGCTAAGGATTAGAAAGCTAGTCCGGAGAACATGACCCGGTTGGGATCGTATTTCTGCCGGACGGCACCGAGCCGGGAGGTGTTCGGGCCGAAGTACCACGACGGCTGCTGGTTCACCTCGAGGTAGTTCACGTAGCCGCCCACCGAGTACGGCCGCACGGCCTGGTGAGCGGTGTTGAGCCAGTTGGCCGCCTCGGCGGGCGACCCCGACGTCTCGACATACCACTGCACCAGCGCGGATTGCTGCCGCCACGGAAATGCTGATGCACCCGGCGCCACGCCGGCCAGCGCACCGTCGAGGGCGTGCATGATCGCCAGCATCCGGCCGGCACCACGCGGAAAGGCATTGACCGCCGCGGCGATGCCCTGCGCCGCACCGGCGTTGATGATCGGAAACACGTCCGATCCCCCGACGTACCCCAGCGGCGACGGCGTGAGGTTGCCGACGGCCAGATACTTCACCAGATCCAAGTAGTTGAACGTGTGGTTCTCGGCGCCGCTCGGTTGCACCCCGACGGCGGAAATGATGGCGTTCGACACGCTGCCACCTGCCCCCGCGGGGCAGGTCGCCAGAATGCGGCACTGGGTTCCCATCGCGTCAGTGGTGCTGTCCGCCAGCGCCCAGTTGCTGCGGTCCGCGGTGCGCAGCCAGTTCTGCCAGCCGAGCAGCACCTGCGCGAACGCCTGCGCCGGGAAGTTGAGGTTCACCACGTCGACGTCGCTGGTCGGGAAGGTGGCGAAGGTGAGCGAGGTTGTCACCCCGCAGTTTCCGCCGCCGCCGCCGCGCAGCGCCCAGAACAGGTCGGGCTGGCTGCTGGGCGAGGCGGTCACCGCTTGGCCTCCGGGCAGCACCACGGTGGCCGCGGTCAGCGCGTCGCTCATCAGGCCCGCGTGCCGGGAGTGGGCGCCGAGTCCGCCGCCCAGGGCATGGCCGGCGGCCCCGACCGTCGGGCAGGTGCCGGTCGGGATTCCCCGCCCGGCCGCGGCCAGCACCTGATGCAGGTCATAGAGGTCGGTTGCCGGCGTGACGGTCACCTGCCCGGTGGCGTTGTCGTAGTTGATGCCGCCGGGCAGTTGGCGCAGGTCGAGCACCATGGTGCCGTTGGCGGTGGAAGCGCCCACGTAGGAGTGCCCGCCGCTGCGCGGTGCGACCTTGATGTTGTGCGCGGCCGCGAATGCCATCGCCTTCTGCAGGTCAGCCGCTGACGTCGGGACGACGATCGCGGCCGGCGTCGATCCGTTGTAGTTGGTGTTGAAAACCTGCTTGGCCGCGCCGAATTGCGGGCTGTCGGGCTGGATCACCTGACCACCGATGCTGGACGACAGCGCCTGCCACCCGGTGGCAGGCGGATCTGCGCCGGCGCGCACCGACCCGAACAGTGCGCCGCCGGCTAAAGCTCCGGCGGCGCCCCGCAGGAAAGTCTGGCGGGAGATCTCACGAGCCAACGTGGAGTCTCCGCAATCGCGTCATAGCCGGCATTTTCGGCGCCCGGAGAGTGGCTGTCGCGCGACGTGGTGCGGGGATGCCGAAGCGTGCCCGAACCGTTACCGGGCTGTGGGTCCGCAGCAACGGTTCGGGTGCAACGCATTTGGGTCACGCTTGTTTGACGGCCTCGATGCTGAGCGTGATGGTGACCTTGTCCCCGACAACCGCTCCCCCGGTCTCCATGGGAAGGTCGAGGTCGATGCCGAAGTCCTTGCGGTTCACGACGACCGTCGCCTCGTAGCCGGAGACCTCACCGTAGCCCTGTCCGGGGCTCACGCCGTTGAACTCGAGGTTCAGGGTGACGGGCCGGCTGACGCCCTTGATGGTCAAGGTTCCGTCCAGGAGGTAGTCCTCGCCGGCGGGCCGCACCGCGGTCGATGCGAACGTCGCGACCGGATGGTTCGCCGCGTCGAAGAAGTCAGCGGACTTGACGTGGTCGTCGCGCTGCTGGTTGCCGGTGTTCAACGACGTCACGTCGATCTCCGCGGACACCGCCGGGGTGCCGTCCGGAGCAACGGTGATCTGACCGCTGAAGCTCTCGAACTGACCGCGCACCTTACTGACCATCAGGTGACGGACCGAGAAGCCGATCGATGAGTGGGCGGTGTCGATCGCCCAGGTGCCGATGCCAAGCGGGGTGGTTGCCGTGGTCATGTTGGGTGTCCTCCTGTTGTCGGGTTCTCTATTCGGACCTCAGTCCGGTTAAGTACATGCACCAGCGTAGCGCACTGACATGAAATTTCAACATAAAATTTCACGTGTCATTCTTTCCGCTGGTCGTCGATTGTTTCCCTACCGAATCGAGCCTGCCCGGCGGTTACGCTCGGTCTCGTGATTGACGGGTCCGATGCCGACTGGCTCAGTGAGTCCGAGCTGACAGCGTGGCTACCGTTCAGCGCGGTGGTGATGGCCCTGGCGACGGCCCTTGAAACGCAGCTGCGGAGCGACGCCAAGCTGTCGCTGTTCGGCTATTTCGTCCTTGCCGGCCTCAGTGAGGCGCCCGAGCGCACCCTGGCGATGAGCCGCCTGGCGTTGCTGGCCAACGGATCGCTGTCTCGGGCCTCACACGCCGTTTCCGCCCTGGAGAAGCGGGGGTGGGTGACGCGCCAGCCGGACCCCGCCAACGGCCGAATCACCTTGGTCACGCTCACCGACGCCGGCTACGCGAAGGTGCAGGCGGCGGCGCCAGGACACGTTTCGGCCGTGCGCCGTCTGGTGATCGACCCGTTGACGCCCCAGCAGTTGCGCCAACTGGGCCAGGCATCCGATGTCATCCTCGATCAGCTCAACACCACCGGTGAACGCCCGGTGTGGGAGGACCGGGTTCGGCGCGGACGACCCCAGGGATGACGGCCGCTAGACGGCCAGTTTCGGGGCTGATTCCTGCCGCTGCCGCAGCGGGCGCTGGCGCACGATCGTCGGCCACCAGAACCACGGCCCGTAGATCCGCACCAGCGACGGCACGATGAACGATCGCACGATCAACGTGTCCAGCAGCAGGCCGATACACACCGTGGACCCGACCTGGCCGATCGTCCGCAGATCGCTGGCGAGCATCGCCAGCATGGTGAACGCGAACACCAACCCCGCCGACGTCACCACGCCACCGGTGCTGCCCAGGGCTCGGATCAGGCCGGTGTTGAGTCCGGCGTGCAGTTCCTCCTTGAGCCGCGCGATCAGCAGCAGGTTGTAGTCCGATCCGACCGCCACCAGGATGATGAAGGTCAGCGGCAGGATCAGCCAGTGCAGATGCAGGCCGATCAGATGCTGCCAGATCAGCACCGACAACCCGAATGCGCCGGCGTAGGAGAAGGCCACCGTGCCGGGAATCACCAAGGCGGCCACCAGGCTTCGGGTGATGACCAGCATGATCAAGAAGATCAGCACGAACGCGGCGATCGCGGCGATCAGCAGGTCGGACTTCGAGTATTCGTGGATGTCCTTGTTGTTGGACCCCGAACCGCCGATGTAGATCTTCGCGCCGGCCAGCGAGGTCTCCTTGAGCGCGATCTTGATCGCATCGGGGAACAGCTTGACGTGATCGATGCCCTCGGGCCCCATGGCGTTGCCTTCGTGGGTGACGATGAACCGGGCCGCCTTGCCGTCCGGGGACATCATCAGCTCCATTCCGGTCTTGATGTCTTCGTTGTCGAAGGCCGGCCGGGGGATGTAGAAGAAGTCATCGCTGCGGGACGCGTCGAAGTCGTTGCCGACATTGATCATGTCGTCGAAGGTCTGGTCGGTCTGGGTGGATTGCAGATCCGATGACCCGTAACTGTTGACCAACTTCGACTGCAGGGCCTCGGTGTCGTCGGCTGTGGCTTTCAGTTGCGCGATGATTTTCGGGAATGTCTTGTCCACCTCCGCGAGGGAGATCCTGGCGAACTTGATGTCTTCGGCCAAATGGTCGATGTGGTCGATCGTGTCGAACACCGACCGAAACGCGAAACAGATTGGGATGTCGAAGCAGTGCGGCTCCCAGTAGAAGTAGCTCTTGATCGGACGGAAGAAGTCGTCAAGGTTGGAGACTTCCTCATTCATCTCGTTACTGACCCGTTCCAGGTCCTCAACGGTGAGCACCGTCTGGTGCAGTTCGTCGGACACCTTCTGGAAAAAGCCGATCTCCTTGCGTAAAACCTCGACAGAGTGCGCCTGAATGTCGGCTTGCTGGTCGGTATCGGAGTTCTGCTGCCTGTTGAACGGGAGTTGTTGACCGTTGCCGCTGCCCTGTGTGGTGAAGAGGTAGGGCAACGAGGCATGCTCGAGCGCGCGGCCCATCGGTCGGGTGATGCTCTGCACCATCGCAACACCCGGCAGCCGAATGAGCGCTTTGGCCACCCGGTCCAGCGAGATGAAGTCCGCGGAGTTGCGCATGTCGTGGTCCGACTCGACCATCAGCATCTCGGAGAACAGCTTGCTCTTCGCGAAGTGCCGGTCGGCTGCCGCGAAGCCCAGCTTGGCGGGGGCGTCGGCCGGCTGATAGTTGCGGTCGTCGAAGCTCACCTGATAGGTCGGCACGAACACCGCACCCAGCGTCACCAGGGCGGCGCTCGCCGTCAGAATCGGTTTGGGCCAACGCACCACGCTGGTGGCGATCCGCCGGTACAACCGCGCCTTGACCTTCTGCTTGGGGTCGAACAGACCGAACAAGCTGCCGATGCTCAAGATCGCCGGCCCCAGCGTCAACGCTCCCACCACGGTCAGCACCATGCTGATGGCGACGGCCGGACCCATCGTGTTGAAGTAGTTCAGCCGCGCGAAACTCAAACAGAAGGCCGCCCCGGCGATCGTCAGCCCCGAACCGAGGATCACATGCGACACACCGCGATAGGCGGTGTAGAACGCGTCCTCGCGACTTTCACCGTCCAGTCGGGCCTCGTGATAGCGCCCCATCAGGAAGATGCCGTAATCGGTTCCGGCACCCAGGGTCAGCGAGACCACCATGTTCACCGCGAACGACGACAGCTGGATGTAGCCGAAATGGCCGAGGGTGGCGATGACCCCCTTGGCGGCCAGCATCAGGATCAGCACCCCGAACAGCGGCACCAGCATGGTGATGAACGAGCGATACACCACCAGCAACATGAACACGATCAGGAAGATCGTCACGATCGTGATGTTGTTCAGGCTCTTGTTCGCCGTGGCGACGGTGTCGGCGGCCAGGGGCGCGGCACCGCTGACATAGACCTTGAGTCCCGGCGGCGGGTTGGAGTCTGCGACGGCCTGCCGAACCGCCGCGACCGAGTCGTTCGCCTGAATCTGTCCGATATCGCCGGCCAAGCGCAACAGCACGTAGGCGGCCTTGCCGTCGAGGCTCTGGGCGCCGGCTGCGGTGATCGCCTTACCCCAGGTGTCCATGACGTACTGGACATGCTCGGTGTCGGCTTTGAGTTTGCGCACCAGGTCGTCGTAGTACGCATGGTCCTGGCCATCCAGCGGCCGGTTGGCCTCCAACACCAGCATGGTCATGCTGGTCGAGTCCGACTCCTGGAATTTCTCACCGATGGCCAGCATCGCGGCCTGGGACGGCGCATAGGTCGGGACCATCGGCCCGGCAAGCTCTTCGGCGACCCGCTCCACCTGCGGCACAAAGGTATTGGTTGCGATGGCCAACAGACCCCAGCAGATCAGGATCGGGACCGCCAGGACGCGGATTGCGCGCGCGAAAAAGGGCCGGTTGGCCTGGTGCGCGCTCATGCGGACTTCACCCGGCAGGTGACGTCGGCATCGGGATGGGCGTTGGTTTGCTCATCGCGGACCACGTCGTCGACCAGGATCCGACAGCCGACCTGGTCACCGCCCACGTGTACCGAGATGCTGCCAGATACCACGGAAAGCACCGTCGTCTCGTCGTGCGCCCAGGGCAGCGACTCCACCTCGACCGTGTGCGGATGCCCGTCGATATCGATGTAGGACAGCAGCCCGCCGTCCCCGACGTCGCCGAACACCTGGTAGGTGAGCTTCTTGGTATTGAATTCCGGCGGTGCCTGGGGCGGGTTGACGGTCAGAACCGGTCCGGGAGCCGACATTTCGTGAACTTTCCACATGCACAGTGCACCCAGGCTCAGCGCGACGACGGCGACCATCGGCAGCCAGACGCGGGCCAGGACCGACCTGCCGGACGGGCGGGTACTCATGCATCAACCTGGTTGAGACGCAGGGGGCCTGCGGTGGCCCGGCGGCGTTGGGCGAACACGTCGCTCCTTTACGGTAAGTCGGACGGTGTCAGACGGACGCGGCTTTCGGGAGGCGCCCCTTCAGCTTGACGATCCGCAGGATCTGGGTAGTCACGTTGAAGGACCCCAACATTGGGATCACCCCGAGAAATGTGCGCTCGGACGGGGTGGCGCCGTGGAGTTGCTCGAGGCTGCCCAGGACGTAGAAGCAGCCCAGTGAGAAGATCGCGGCGGGAATGCAGAATGCCAGCGGTGACCGCAGTTCGGTGATGATCCGGGTGGCGAACTCCAGTTCTTCGTTGGACATCGGCTCGCGCTTGCGCACTTTGGCCAGCACCGCCCGTCGGGCCCCGATGCCTTCGCTGATCGGCATGGGCGCGCGGTGGCGCAGCCGGCGGGTGTAGAAGAACACACCGGCGCCGAACGTCAGCAGTGCCACGAAGGCGACCGCGGCGAGCAGACCGAACAGGCGCCAGTTGGTGCCGAACATGTCCCAGCTCATGCCCGGGTTCCTGGTGCTGAGCGATGCGGGCTTTCCATCTATCCCCCTTCGCCCTGGTCGACCGGCCGATCGTTGATGCTATCGGGTCTGATAATGAGACGTCAACATCTCATATTTGGGCGCTGCTGTCGGTATCATCGCCGTATGGCCGTTGAATCCCAGGAGCTCACGGGTGTGCAATCGCGCACCCGTGCTGCGATCCTCGACGCGACGGCATCGGTCCTCGCCCGCGACCGCACCGCCACCCTGCCGCAGATCGCCGCGGCAGCCCAGGTTGCGCGCTCCACCCTGCACCGCTATTTCGTCGACCGTGACCGGCTGATCTACGAAACCACCTTGGATTCGATTCGTGTGATCGATGACATCAAGGCGGCGGCGGCGCTCGACGAGGGGCCGGCGATCGAAGCGATGCGGCGCCTGATCAGCGCCCTGGTGCCCGCGGGGGATCGGATCGTTTTCCTGTTCGCCGATCCGGCTGTACTGCGCGATATTCCGGACAGTGAGCTGCCTAACCGCGCGCCGATCCGGGCGCTGATCGCCCGCGGCCAGAAGGAGGGCGCCTTCTCTGGCGAGCTCAGCGCGGACTGGATCGAGATCGCGCTTTTCGGCCTGCTCATCCGGGGCTGCCGGGAAGCGGCCTACGGTGTGGTGCCGCGCCACAGCATCGTCACGTCGATCGTTCGGATCTTCGAGCGCGGCGTCACGCCGGAGTGACGCGTGCCCTAATCTGTCCGCGTGGATATCAACGGAGCTAGCGCGATCGTCACCGGTGGCGCGTCAGGAATCGGTGCGGCAACTGCGCGTCAGTTGGCCGACAAGGGTGCCCGGGTCGTCGTTGCCGACCTGCAGGCGGACAAGGGTGAGGCGCTCGCCCACGAGATCGGCGGGGTGTTCGTCACCGTCGACGTGACCAATACCGACCAGATCATCGACGCCGTCAAGACCGCGGCGGACCTCGGCCCGCTGCGCGCGCTGGTGAACTCGGCCGGCGTCGGCTGGGCTCAGCGCACCATCGGCAAGGACGGCGAGTTCGAGTCGGCGCACAACCTGGACCTGTACAAGAAGGTGCTGAACATCAACCTGGTCGGCACCTTCGACTGCATCCGCATCGCGGCCACCCAGATGAGCAAGAACGAGCTGACCGACACCGGTGAGCGCGGCGCCATCGTCAACATGACCAGCGTCGCGGCGTTCGACGGGCAGATCGGCCAGGCCGCCTACTCGTCGTCCAAGGGTGGCGTCGTCGGGCTGACGCTGCCGGTGGCCCGTGACCTGTCCGCGGTGGGCATCCGGGTCAACACGGTCGCCCCGGGTCTGATCGACACCCCGATCTACGGCGAGGGTGAGGCGTCTGAGGCGTTCAAGGCCAAGCTCGGTGAGTCCGTGCTGTTCCCGCACCGGCTCGGCAAGCCTGAGGAGCTCGCGTCGATGGTGGTCGAGTTGCTCACCAACTCCTACATGAACGCCGAGGTCGTGCGGGTGGACGGCGGCATCCGGATGCCTCCGAAGTAGTTCTTTTTCCAGTCAGGAGGCCCTCGCCGGGTAGCGGGGGCCTCCTGCTGTACTGCCCCCGCACATTGCGGCGTCGGCGTAGCCGGGCGAGCCGTGAGGGTCAACCCTTCGTGACCGGGTTTGTGGATGAATG
>NZ_JCALCW010000033.1:0-66420 GCF_059812545.1 Mycobacterium sp. NGS50 | reverse complement strand
TCTCGGCGAGGATCAGGCGGTTCCGGTTCCCTGAGGACGGATCTCGACAAGCGGGAGTCGCAGTGCGCCCGGCGCGCGTGCCGGCACCACCGGGTTGTTCGGGGCGGTCGGTTGGATGCGGCGGTAGCCGCGCCCCTGTTCGGGCCGCTGATCCTGCTCGCCCTTGTTCGGCCACATCGCCGCGGCCCGTTCGGCCTGCGCGGTGATCGTCAGCGAGGGATTGACACCCAGGTTCGCTGAAACCGCCGAACCGTCGACGACGCTGAGCGTGGGGTAGCCGTACACCCGGTGGTAGGGGTCGATCACGCCGTGCTCGGCGTCGGCGCCGATGGCGCAGCCGCCGAGGAAATGGGCGGTGAGCGGAATGTTGAACAGCTCGCCCCAGGTTCCGGCGGTGACGCCGCCGATCTTGCCGGCGATGCGGCGGGTGGCTTCGTTGCCGGCCGGGATCCAGGTCGGGTTGGGTTGGCCGTGGCCCTGGTTGCTCGACAGGTGTCGTCCGCGCAGCCCGCGCTTGGTGAACGTGGTGATGGAGTTGTCGAGGTGCTGCATCACCAGCGCGATGATGGTGCGCTCGCTCCAGTTGCGCACCGTCAGCACCCGCAGCAGCGCCACCGGGCTCTTGGCAGCCACCGCGAGGAACTTCAGCCAGCGCGGCCAGCGGCCGCCGCCGTCGGTCATCAGGGTTTGCAGCATGCCCATCAGGTTGGAACCCTTGGCATAGCGCACCGGTTCGATGTGCGTATCGCTGGTGGGGTGGAACGACGAGGTGATGGCCACCCCCCGGGTGAGGTCGAGTCCCGGGTCGACCTTGTACTTCATCGCCCCCAGGATGGACTCGGAGTTGGTCCGGGTCAGCACACCGAGGCGGGTGGACAGCCGGGGCAGTGTGCCGGTGTCCTTCATCTTGTGCAGCAGATTCTGGGTGCCCCAGGTGCCGGCGGCCAGCACCACATAGCGCGCGGTGAAGGTGCGCCGTTTCTTACGCAGCATCGCCCCGCTGCGAACCGTGTCGACGTTCCAGCTGCCGTCCGGGCCTTCCCGCAGCGCGGTGACCGTGGTCAGCGGATGCACGGTGGCACCGGCCCTTTCGGCCAGGCCGAGATAGTTCTTCACCAACGTGTTCTTGGCGCCGTACCGGCATCCGGTCATGCAACCGCCGCACTCCACGCAGCCGGTGCGCTCGGGCCCGGCACCGCCGAAGAACGGGTCGGCGACGGTCTTGCCGGGCTCGCCGAAGAACACCCCGACCGGCGTCTGGATGAACGTGTCACCCACCCCCATGTCCTCGGCGACCGACTTGACGATCTCATCGGCCGGGGTCATGTGCGGATTGCGGACCACACCGAGCATGCGCTCGCCCTGCTCGTAGTACGGCGTCAGCTCGTCTTCCCAGTCCGTGATCTGCTTCCACTGTGGGTCGTTGAAGAACGGAGCCGGGGGCTTGTACAAGGTGTTGGCGTAGTTCAGCGACCCGCCACCGACCCCGGCGCCGGCCAGGATCACGCAATCCCGCAGCAGATGGATGCGTTGAATGCCGAAGCACCCCAGTTTCGGTGCCCACACGAAGCTGCGCAGGTTCCAGCTGGTCTTCGCGAACTGGTCGTCGGTGAACCGCCGACCGGCTTCCAGCACGCCGACCCGATAGCCCTTCTCGGTCAGCCGCAACGCGGTCACGCTGCCACCGAAACCCGATCCGATCACCACGACGTCATAGTCGAATTGATTGGGCACTGCGATCCTCCTTACTCGGGGCTACTTGACGCCGGGCACATGGCGTAGGGCGCGCAGGCCGCGCGTCATGATTCGTGCGTACCGACCGGCGTCGAGCCAGGGCGGCGCACCCACCGGCAGTAGTCGTTCGGCCGCAATCGTCTGCGACTCGGTGTATTTCAGGATCCCGTGTTCGCCATGCCGCCGGCCCAGACCGGACGCCTTCATGCCGCCCATCGGCGCGTCGACCGAAGCCCAGGCGGCGGCGTAGGCCTCGTTGACATTGACGGTTCCGGCCTGCAGACGCGCGGCGACCTGGCGGCCGCGCTTGGCGTCGGATGTCCAGACACTGAAGTTCAGGCCGTAGGCGCTGGCGTTGGCCTTGGCGATCGCTTCGTCTTCGCTGTCGACGCGGTAGAGCGAGACCACCGGCCCGAACGTCTCGTCGGCGAACGCCGTCATCCCTGGGCGGACATCGGTCAAGATGGTGGGCTCGTAGAAGTAGGGGCCGATGTCTGGCCGGTCCCGACCACCGGCCAGCACCGTGGCGCCTTTGGCGACCGCATCCTCGACATGCTGGCTGACCGTGTTGAGCTGCTTCTCGGAGATCAGCGAGCCCATGTCCGCCGAATAATCCAGGGCGGCAGAAAGTTTCATCGACGTGGCAGCCTCGACGAATCGAGGCACGAAGTCGTCCCACAACGCGGACGGCACATAGATGCGCTCCACCGAGATGCACAGCTGGCCGGTGTTGGAGAACGCTGCCCGCAGCGCGCCGGTGACGGCCTTGCCGACATGGGCGTCGTCAAGGACCAGCAAGGCGTTCTTGCCGCCGAGCTCCATCGAGCAGTCGATCAGCCGCTCACCGGCCAGCGCCGCGACGCCGCGGCCGACTGCGGTCGAGCCGGTGAACATCAAAAAGTCGGACTGCTCGACGATCACCGGACCCAGCTGTGCGCCCGAACCGGTGACGACCTGCACCAGGCCCGGCGGCATCCCGGCCTCTTCCAGCAGCGTCACCGCCCACAGCGCCGAAAACGGGGTTTGGCTATCGGGTTTGGTCAGCACGGCATTACCGGCGGCCAGGGCGGGAAGCGCATCGCTGATGCCCAACGTCAAGGGGTAGTTCCACGGCGAGATGATGCCGACCAGACCCTTGGGATGATGCAGCTCGGTCACCCGGGTGAGCGCCAATTGCACACCCTGGCGGCGCTTGGGACGCAGATAGTCGGCGGCGGTGTGCGCGTAGTAGCGGGCCGTCAGGCACACGTCGATGACTTCTTCGAACGCGTGCCGGCGGGCCTTTCCGTTCTCCAGTTGGATGAGGTCCAGCACTTCGTGTTGCCGGGCCAGCACCAGATCGTGGAAGCGCAACAATACTTCGGCACGTTCGGCGACCGGCAACGCGGCCCAGCCCGGCTGCACGGCGCGGGCCCGCCGGGCCGCCGCGACGACATCGTCGGCGTCGCAGCGGGGCACCGCCCCCAGCGGCTGCCCGGTCATCGCGTTGTTCACGTCGTGGCGCGACGCCAGGTCGCGGGACCAGACCCGGGCAGCCAGTGAGTCCAGCAACAGATCTGTTCGCAGTGCGGTCACGGCGTTATCCGAAGATCGGGAAGCTGCGTCGTTTGGCCAGCCGATCCATCGCCGACTGGATGGCACCCTCGACCTGGTCGTAGATCGCGTCGACGTACTCGTCGTCGTCGGCGTAGGACGGATCGGACTCGACCTGGATGGGCGACAGGAACTCGGTGCGGATCTTGGCGGGCAGTGGTAGATGCACCGGCAGGATCTCCACGGCCAGCGGGAACGGGAACCCGGCGATGATCGGCGCCGTCGCGCCGCGTAACCGCTTGCCCAATCCGGTCCAGCGGGCGATGAACCGTCCTTCGGACAACACGAATACGGTGTCGTGCCCCCCGACGGTGGCCACCGGCACGATCGGTACTCCCGACCGAATCGCCTGGCGGACAAACCCCTTGCGCCCGGCGAGCACCGCCTTGTCCCGGTTGCGCCAATTGCGCATCGCGTCCTGCTCGCCGCCCGGCCAGACGATCACATCGTGACCGGCGGCCAGCGCATCGGTGACCCCGCTGCGGGAGGCCGGTATGACGCCCACCGCCCGGAAGTAGTCGCCGAGCACCGGCGCGGCCATCAACACGTCGTGGGCGGTCCCATGCAGAATCCGCTGGCCCTCGAACCGGCGGTACCAGGAGTGCACCAAGGTCCACGCGTCCATCGTGAGGGCACCCCCGGAATGGATGCCGATCAACAGTGAGGGCTCGGCGGGGATCCGGTCCCATCCGTCGATCTCCACCCGAAAGTAGTGATCACACAAGAAGTTCCAGATCGGATTCTGCAGGTAACGCATGAAGCCCTCGTTGGGTACCGGTAACAGCGTCGTGCTGGAAGGGATCTCGGCTATGGGCTGAGCTGCCATTTCTTCTCCTTGATGCGTGAGTCTTCGACGCGGCGCGCTGCCGCGTGGGTGGTGACCGCTGCTGTCGTCGTTATCCGGATGCGGTCAGGATGCGGTTCAGCGCGAACCGGCCGGATTCCTCATCGACCATCTCCATGGCGATGCGGCGGGCGCGGACCGCGGCGCGGTCCGCCTTGACGTTGATGTCGCGCCGCGGCATGGTGTCTTCGCTGAGCCGGCCCTGAATCGTCTCCAGTACCGCGGCGTCGCGTTCGGCCCATTCGTGGAACATGACGCGCAGAAACTCGGCTACCCGGTCGTCGGCGGTGCCGTAGTTGCGGGCCATGTGCAGGAAAACGTGTGTCGCTTCCGGGGATTCGGGCGTGAAGCCCTGAATCCGCAGCAGGTCATAGGCATGCTCGCCGCCCGGCTCGATCGCGTAATGCTGGACATGCAACGCCGGTGAGACAAACGTCCCCTCTTCACGGCGGGTGCCGGTGGTGGTGACGGGCAGGCCGGTGACCTCCGCTTCCCAGGCCGCCAGCCGGCTAGGCGGTGTGGTGCGGGAGTAGGAGACGCTGCGTTCGGAGAATTCCACCTCCTCCAGCGGCGGCAGCACCTCGATGTCCGGCGGTACGGCTTCCGGGTGCATGACGAACACATCGGTGAGGTCGAGGTAGTGCTCGTGCAGCAACAGATAGTTGGCGTTGATCCGCAGCGCCTCAACGGTTCCCGACCATCCGGCTCCGTCGGCGTACCACGGCACCCGTGGCGGCGGGCGCAGCGATGCCAGGCCGGGTTCGCCCAGCCAGATCCAGATGAACGGTGCCTGCTCGTGGATAGGGTAGGCGCGTACCCGGGCCCCGGTTGGCACGTTGTCCTGCGACGGCACCTCGGCCAGGCAGCCGTCCGGGTCGTAGCCGAAGCCGTGATAGCCGCACACAACCCGGTCGCCCTCGCGGCGGCCGGCCGACAATGGGTAGGCCCGGTGGATACAGCGGTCCTCCATCGCCACCACCGCGCCGCAGCCACGGCGGTAGAGCACCACCGGGATCCCCAGCAGGCGGCGGGCCAGCAGGCCCGGACCGACCTCATCGCTGAGCGCGGCCACATACCAGCAGTTGAAGGGGTAGTTGGTTGTCATAAGTCCAGCACCAGCCTTTCCGACCGGGAGCGCGAAACGCAGATCATGATGGTGTCGTTCCTGGCCTTCTCGGCGTCGTTGAGCACCGAGTCACGATGGTCGGGTTCGCCGTCGAGGACGTCGCATTCGCAGGTGCCGCAGACACCCTCCATGCACGAGCCGAGCACATCGAGACCGGCTTCCTCGGCAACCTGGTAGATCGACTTGTCCGCCGGCACGCTCAGCGTCGTTCCGGACCGCTGGCATTCCACTTCGAAGGAGGCCAGCGCGTCCGCTGCTGGCTCGTCAAGTGTTTTGGCGGAGAAGCGTTCGACGTGCAGACTGCCCTCGGGCCAGCTGCGGCACGCGTCCTCGACGGCGCTCAGCAGCCCTTCGGGCCCGCAGCAGTACACCAGCGTGTTCTCCCGGGCGTCGGATAGGGCCGATGCCAGGCTGCCGCGGAAGTCACCGTCGTGGGCGTCGCGGCTGCAGATCTGGACCCGGTCACCGTGGCGCGCCAACTCGTCGACGAAGGCCATCGACGACCGCGCCTTGCCCCCGTACAACAGCTGCCAGTCGGCGCCGGTCGCCTGGGCCGCGGCGATCATCGGCAGCATCGGGGTGACGCCGATCCCGCCGGCGATGAACAGATACCGCGGCGAACCCACCAGCGGAAAGTGGTTGCGGGGCCCGCGGACCCGCACCGAAGTGCCCTCGTGCAGCTTGTCGTGGACGTACTGGGATCCGCCTCGGCTCTGCGGATCCAGCAGCACACCGACCTGCCACTCGGAGCGGGTGGCGGTGTCGCCGCACAGCGAGTACTGGCGCACCAGCGAGGGTCCCATGATCAGGTCGATGTGCGCGCCCGGCGCCCACTCCGGCAGGTCGGCACCATCGGGATGGGCCAGTGTCAGGATGACGACGCCGTCGGCAGCCGCCGTTCGGCGCCGAACCTCGACGTCGACCTCGACCTCGCGGTAGGCGGCGCGGCTGCGCTCGGCAAGGGTGGTCATGACGTTCTCCGCACCGGGATCGACTTGTACTGGTTGAGGAACAGCGCCCGCACCCGGGTGGGGTCGCCGTCCAGTTGCAGGTCGGGGAAGCGTTGCAGCGTCTGCTGGATCCACAGCTTCAGCTCCAGGCGGGCCAGATTGGCGCCCAAACAGAAGTGCCGTCCCCGCCCGCCGAAGGCCTGGTGCTTGTCGGCGAGTCCGTCCCGGTTGATGTCGAAGGTGTGCGGGTTCGGGAACGCCGTCTCGTCGCGGTTGGACGCCAGGTACCAGAGCAGCAGCCGGTCGTTCTCCTTGATCGTCTTGCCGTGCAGTTCGACGTCCTGGGTCGCGGCGCGGCCCATGAAGGAGAACGCGGGGTAGCTGCGCAGCCCCTCTTCCACGGCGGCCGGAACCAGCTCCGGTCGCTCGACGAGTTGCGCCCGCAGGTCCGGGTCGCCCAGTAGATGCAGCATGGTGGCGCTGTAGGTCGCGCGGGTGGAGTCGTTGGCCGCCGACATCAGCAGAATGAAGAAGGTGCCGAGCTCGATTTCGTTGAGTCGCTCGCCGTCGACTTCGGCGTTCATCAACGCGGTGATCAGATCGTCGCGGGGCGATCCGCGGCGCTCGTCGATCTGCGCCATGACGTAGCCGATGATCTCTTGAAGCACCGCCTCGGTGTCGGACCACTCTTCCCGGATGGCGGGGTCTTCGAACGCGGTGAACACGTTCGTCCAGTGCACCAGTTTCTCGTCGTCTTCGGCCGGGGTGCCCAGCAGCGAACCGGCCACCCGCGCCGGGACCGCCCGTGCGACGTCGGCGACCAGATCGAAGTGCTCCTTGTCGGCGACCCGGTCGAACACCTGGTTGATGATCTGGGTGATGTGATCGGCGTGCTCGGCGACCCGTTGTGGGGTGAACGCCTTGATGGCGAGCGCCTTGAGCCGGTCGTGGCGCGGCGGATCGATCGAAATCATCTGCGACTGCTGCACGGCCAGCGGCACCCCGATGTCGTCGAGCAGGAAGATGCCGCGCCGTTCGGAGGAGAACGTTTTGTGGTCACGGCTGATGGCGCGCACGTCGTCGTAGCGGGTGATCGACCAGAAGCCGCCTTCGTCGGGGGCGTTGCGCTGCGGGCTGAAGTGCGCCGGGGCCTCGCGCTGCATCCGGGCGAACAGTTCCCACGGCGGGCCGTCATCCCACACCGCGGGGTCGGCCAGATCGACGTTGTCGAGGTTGGTGAGGTCGGTCATGATCGGCTCCTTAGTCAATCGCCGGGTTCTGGCCGTACAGCGCACGGGATCGCCGCCAGTTGCCGGCGGCGTGAACGGCCTCGATGGTCAACGGGATCAGCACCGGGGAAAGGACCAAGGCCAGGATTCCGATGATGGCGAACATGGTTTCTCGTTTCTGTGCGAATGCCGGGTGGACTGTGGAATTGGTGGAACGCCGGGACGATTGGGTGCCGCGTTCAGGTGAAACGCTACGGAGAGCGAGCAGGCGAAACGACGTTGTCAACCGACGAACTATCGGAGGGTCCTCGTTCCCCGACGACAACGCTCCCGGCGAATCGGGCCACGTCGACAGCTGCGGCGGACTACGGTTTGGGCATGACCGACGCCCGGGGGGACGAGGCCGCAGCCGAGGCCGCGGCCACCGTGGTCCGGCGCCTGCACGATCACCTGGGTGAGATCACCCAGGTGATCCAGCAGCTGGTGGTCGACGAAATCTCCGAACTGGACGGCGATGCCCAGCTGGTTCAGCTGCTCAGCGACACCGTGTCGTCGAACGTCGAAACGTTCTTCTCGGCGATTCTGCACAACATCCCGGTGCAGCGGGTCGAGCCGCCGACGCCCGCGCTGGAGTACGCCCGGCGTCTGGCGCAGCGTGAGGTCTCGGTGAACGCGTTGGTTCGTGCCTATCGGCTGGGGCACCGGGCGGCTCTGCGGGCCGTGGTCGACGAGATTCGTGCTGAGCAGCTGGACCCGCAGCTGAGCCTGGCCGTCTATGACCTCATGGAGGGGATCTCGTTCGACTACATCGACCAGATCTCGCAGCAGGTCGTCGCCACCTACCAGGACGAGCGCGACCGGTGGTCGGCGAGTCGAAACAACCTGCGCGCCTTGCAGGTTCAGGAACTGCTCGACGGCACAGACGTCGACGTCGACGCAATGACGACCGCGCTTCGCTACCCGCTGAGCCGCATCCACCTGGCTGTCGTGGTGTGGTGCCGCGAATCCTATGAGGGTAACGAGCCGGCGTCGATGGAACGCTTTGTGTACAAACTCGGCGAAACGCTGGGTGCTCGCGACAGTCCGCTGTTCATCGCGGTGGACCGGGTGACCGGCTGGGGGTGGATACCGCTGTCGTCGAGCATCGTGCCCAAGGCGATGCCCCGGCTTCGGGCCTTCGTCGAGAAGGTCACCGATGGCCCGTGGGTCGCGGTCGGCAACGCGTCGCCGGGCGTTGACGGGTTCCGCCGATCACATCAGCAGGCGCAGGATGCCCGTACCGTGGCGACCGCGCCGGGTACTACCCCGCGCCGGGTGACCGCTGCCAGCGACACCGGCCTGGCAGCGGCGGCACTGGTCGGGCACAACGTCGGAGCGGCGGCGGCGTTGGTCGGCGAGGTTCTCGGTCCGCTGGCGTCGGAATCCGATGGTGACGACCGGCTGCGCGAAACACTGCGGGTATTCCTGCGGACGGGCTCGAGCTACACGGCCGCCGCCGAGGAACTGCACCTGCACTACAACTCGGTGAAATACCGGGTGCAGCGTGCGGTGGAACGCCGCGGCCGGCCCATCGCCGACGACCGCCTCGACGTCGAAATCGCGTTGCTGCTGTGCGAATGGTTCGGCTCCGCGGTGCTGCAGTCCTGATCGCCGCCGAGGCGGAATTCCCCGACGCTGTTGCCGCGTGTCGCGTCGTGAGATTCCGGCTCGGCAGCCTGTGCATGGGCGTCGGCGCTGATCGGCGAGGCCCGGCACCCTTTTGAGGGTGGACGAATTGGATTGGCCGTTCCTGGGCACCGAGGTGTTGGCCGCAAGGGCGATTCCCGAGCGTGCGATGCGGATGCTGTACGAACCGGTCTATCCCGCCGTCTTCGCCCCCGGGGGCATCGAGCTGAATGCACGGCAGCGAGCCGTCGCGGCGTGGCTGTGGTCGCGGCGCCGCGGCGTGGTCGCGGGCAACTCCGCCGCGGCGTTGCTGGGCGCGAAGTGGGTGAGCGCGGCATTGCCCGCCGATCTGGTGCACGACAATCACAAGACGCCGCCGAAGCTGCTCGCCTACGACGACACCCTTCTGCCGGGCGAAGTGACGACGGTCGACGGGATGGCGGTCACCGCCGCGGCGCGCACCGCGTTCGACATCGGGCGGCGAACCCAGTCCCGATTGGCCCGCCTGCAGCGGCTCGACGCGTTGGCCAGCGCCACCGGCGTCGGGATCACCGCAATCGAGGCTGTCATCGCCGCCCATCGTGGGGCGCGGGGGCTCAATCGGTTGCGTCAGGTGCTGCCGCTCGTCGACGGCGGCGCCGAGTCCCCGCAGGAGACCCGCACCCGGATAGCGCTGATCGATGCCGGGCTGCCCAAGCCGGAGACCCAGATCGTGGTTCGCGATCCATTCGGTGAATTCGTGGCCCGGGTAGACCTGGGCTACCGGGAACTAAAGGTCGGGATTGAATACGACGGCCCGCAGCACTGGACTGACCCCAAGCAGCGGCAACGCGACATCGACCGGCAGGTGGCGCTGGCCGCCCTGGGCTGGGCGATCATCCGGGTAAGCGCCGAGCTGCTGCGCTACCGGGAGGCCACTCTTATCGGTCGGGTGGAGGACGCGATGTACGCGGCCGGCTGGCCCGGCCGGGCCGCGAGGCGGAATCCCGCGACGCGCTGTCAGCGTGTCGCGTCGTGAGATTCCGGCTCGGCGTTAGGTGATGAGGGACGAAGCCGCCTGCAGGTGCTCGACCGCGTCGGCGACGATCCGGTCGATCAACTCCGCGCACGACGGCAGGTCCTCGACGATGCCGGCCACCTGCCCGGAGGCCAGCACGCCGGCCTCGGTGTTGCCTTCCACCAGGCCGGCCTTCAACAGCATCGGGGTGTTGGCCGCCATCAGCACCTGCGACCAGGTCAGCTCTTTGCCGTGCCGCATCGCCAGACCGTCGCGGACCATCGCCGGCCAGCTCATCTGCGACATCTTCTTGAACTTCGCGGCGTTGCGAATCGCGGCGATGAAACCGCGTGCCCGCGAACCGCTTTCCAGCTTCTCGACCAGCTCGGTGCGCAACACCCGGTGCGGCATGCCGTCGACGCGGGTGGACACCACGGTGCCGTCCATGGCCGAGGCCAGGTAGCGCTGCTTGACCGCATCGGGCACGGTGGAATCCGAGGTGAGCAGGAAGCGCGTGCCCATCGCCACCCCGGCCGCGCCGTAGGACAGCGCCGCCGCCAGGCCGCGCCCGTCGAAGAACCCGCCCGCCGCGATCACCGGCATGCCGGTGTCGGCGACCGCGTCCAGCACCGAGGGCAGCAACAAGGTGGTGGCCACCGGTCCGGTGTGCCCGCCGCCCTCGCCGCCCTGCACGATCACCGCGTCGGCCCCCCAGGACGCCACCTTCTTGGCGTGCTTGGCCAGGCCGACCGACGGAATCACCACGGAGCCGGCCTCTTTGAGCTTCGCAATCAGTTCCTGCTTGGGCGCCAACGCGAAGGACGCCACCTTCACACCCTCGCGGATCATCAGGTCCACCCGGTCGCCGGCGTCGGCCGCATCGGCGCGGATATTGACACCGAAGGGCTTGTCGGTGGCGGAGCGGACCTTGCCGATCGCGGTCGCCAGCTCATCAAGGGTCATGGTCGCCGAGGCCAGGATGCCCAGACCCCCGGCGTTGGAGGTCGCCGACACCAGGCGGGCTCCGGCCACCCAGCCCATCCCGGTCTGCACGACGGGGTGCTCGATGCCGACCAGCTCGGTCAGCGCGGTCTTCAGCCGGGTCACGCCCGTACTTCCTTGTCCCGCAGCGACTTCGGGTCGATAACCTCGCGGATCAACCGTAGTTCCTCGACGGTCGGTTCCCGGGTCACCGCGGCATCGGCCAAGCCGTGCACCTCGAACGAGGTGTTCTCCGAGACTTCGGAGGCGGTGACGCCGGGATGCAGCGAGACCGCACGCATCTGATGCGAGGGGCCGGCGAAATCGAACACGCCGAGGTTGGTCACCACCCCGCCCAGGTTGAAGAACCGGAACGCCGGGTTGGCCGGGTCGACCTTGTCGTAGCCGATGCCCGAGACGATGTCGACGGCCTCGCAGAACACCCGCGACGAGTGAGCCCCCACCCAGTAGCTGGTGGTGTGGTTGATGGTGTTGCCGGGTGCGCCGCGCACCCCGAACATCTGCCGGGTGGGCTGCTGCAGCGGGCCGAACGCCGACAGGTTCTGGTTGCCGTAGCGGTCGATCTGGTTGGCGCCCATGATCACATGGCGCCGGCCCCAGGCCAGGGTTTCGAAGACCCGGTTGAACGGCATCCACCCTTCCAGCGCCCCGACCTTGCCGATCGCCGGCGTGTCGGCCAGGATGCGGGCCTCCCCGTCGGTGAGCACCAGGTCGGGGGAGAAGGTCAGGCGGGCCAGCCGGGCGCCGACCGAGGGCACCGTGGCCATCGGGCTGGCCATGATCTCGCCGGCGTCGCGGAACAGCTCGGCGCAGGCGACGGCGCAGATCTCGGCGCGAGTGGGTGAGTCGGTCATGCTTGTGCCTCCGCTCCGAATGCCTTAACCGCCGCCTGGTAGTCGTCTTCGCTACCGGACAGATAGGTGGCCTTGAACTCCGCCCAGGTCTCGTCGGACTTGGCGGCTTCGGCGTAGTGCCGCTGGAACTTCTCGTCGCGGCCGTAATCGGCTGCGCCGATGGTGAAGTGGGCGCCGTTCGGGGCTTCCACCACCTTGTCCACCATCATCCGGTTGATCACCTGGGTCTGCGGCGACGTGCCGGCGATCAGCTCCTCGGTGGGCACGATCTTCTCCACCGACAGGAAGCGGCGCTGTGCCGACATCAAGAACAGGTCGTCGAAGTACGGGTCGATCCCGGTGTAGGCGGCGTTGCCGCGGGCGTCGCCGATGTTCATGTGCACGAACGCGGCGTCCAGGTTCAGCGCCGGCATCGCGACCAGGGTCTCGTGGCCACCCCCGTCTGCAGCCGAGACCGGATACGGGGAGGTGACGGTCTTGAGTTCACCCTCCCAGAAGTCGATCACCGAGCTGCCCAGCCCGGCACGGATCGGCAGGAACGGCAGCCGCTGGGCGGCGGCCTGCAGCCCGCAGCGCAGCATGCCCTCGTCCATCTCGCGGGCCTCGATGGCGCCGGCGGTGCGGGCCTTGGCGAACCACGGGTCGTAGAACGGCGCGGAGTCCAGCGAGACGAAGCCGTAGTAGGCCCGGCGCACCTTGCCCGCCGAGCACAGCAGGCCCAGGTCGGGTCCGCCGTAGGTGACCACGGTCAGGTCCTTGACGTCGGTGCGCAGGATGGCGCGGACGAACGCCATCGGCTTGCGCCGGGACCCCCAGCCGCCGATCCCGATCGTCATCCCGTCGCGCAGCTCGGCGACGGCGTCGTCGAGAGTCGTTACCTTGCTGGTCACTTCTTCCCCTTCTCGGTTCCGGCGAACTCGTCGCGGTGCTCGTCGGCGACACCGGAGAGGTTGAGCTCGAAGGTGAAGCCCTGCTCCATCCGGTAGCTGGAGTGCACCTTCTGCACATCGATCAAGTTCAGGGCTTCTTTCGCGGCCCGGATCACCCGGGTGTCCTTGGACGCGATGTCGCGGGCCACCCGCAGCGCGGCCTCGTCGAGCTCGGCGCGCGGCACCACCTCGTGCACCGACCCGTAGTTGGCCAGGGTGGCGGCATCCACGGTGGCGGCGGTGTAGAACAGCCGCCGCATCATGTGTTGCGGCACCAGCCGGGACAGGTGGGTGGCCGCACCCAGGGCGCCGCGCTCCACCTCGGGCAGGCCGAACTTGGCGTCCTCGGAGGCCACGATCACGTCGGCGTTGCCGACCAGGCCGATGCCGCCGCCCACGCAGAAGCCGTTGACGGCCGCGATCACCGGCACCGCGCACTCGTAGACCGCCTTGAACGCCGCGAAGCAGCCGCGGTTGGCGTCGATCAGGGCGGTGAAGCCCTCGGTGGCCTGCATCTCCTTGATGTCCACGCCGGCGTTGAAGCCGCGGCCCTCGGCGCGCAGGATCACCGCGTGGGTGGACATGTCGTTGCCGGCGGCGGTGATGACCTCGCCGAGCTCGAACCAGGCCCGCGACGGGAGGGCGTTGACCGGGGGATAGTCGACGGTGACCGCGACGATCCCCGGTTCGACGGTTTCTTTAGAGATGGGCATCTGAAAACCCTGCACTTCCCTGTACGTGTGGTGGGTTACCTGAGCAAGCACTTGCTTGGTACGCTAGCACAATGTCTGACCCCATCAACCTCGGATTGACCGGCAAAGTCGTCCTGGTGACCGGCGGCGTCCGCGGCGTCGGTGCCGGTGTCAGCGCCGTCTTCGCCGAGCAGGGCGCGACGGTCGTCACCTGCGCCCGGCGTCCGGTGGACGGCCTGCCGTATGAGTTCCATTCCTGCGATGTGCGCGACGATGACGCGGTCAAGGCCATGATCGAGGCCATCGCGGCCCGCCATGGCCGAATCGATGCGGTGGTCAACAACGCCGGTGGGTCCCCATTCGCACTGGCCGCCGACGCGTCGGCCAACTTCACTCGCAAGATCATCGACCTGAACCTGCTCAGCGCCCTGTGGGTGTCCACGCACGCCAACGCCGTCATGCAAACCCAGGACTCCGGCGGCACGATCGTCAACATCACCAGCGTCAGCGGCCGGCGGCCGTCGCCGGGCACCGCGGCCTACGGCGCGGCCAAGGCCGGGATGGACAGCCTGACCGCATCGCTGGCCGTCGAATGGGCGCCCAAGGTGCGGGTGAACTCGATCGTGGTGGGCATGGTCGAGACCGAGCAGTCCGAACTGTTCTACGGTGACGCCGAATCGGTGGCCGCCGTCGGCGCCACCGTGCCGCTGGGCCGGCTCGCCAAGCCTTCCGACATCGGTTGGGCAGCAGCATTTTTGAGTTCCGATCTGGCATCCTATGCCAGCGGCGGCAGCCTGACCCTGCATGGCGGCGGCGAGAACCCCGCCTACCTCGACGCATCCAGCGCGAACAAATAAGGAGACAAAAAACATGGGACTTCTTGACGGCCGCGTGGTCATCGTCACCGGAGCCGGGGGCGGAATCGGGCGGGCGCATGCGCTGGCCTTCGCCGACGAAGGCGCCCGGGTCGTGGTCAACGACATCGGTGTCGGGCTGGACGGATCACCGGCCGGTGGCGGCAGCGCCGCGCAGAACGTGGTCGACGAGATCGTCGACGCCGGTGGGGAAGCCGTCGCCAACGGCTCGAACGTCGCCGACTGGGGCCAGGCCGAGGCGCTGATCAAGCAGGCTGTCGACACCTACGGCACGCTCGACGTGCTGGTGAACAACGCCGGCATCGTGCGCGACCGGATGTTCGCCAACGCCACCGAAGAGGAATTCGACGCCGTCACCGCGGTGCACCTCAAGGGCCACTTCGCCACCATGAAGCACGCTGCCGCGTACTGGCGGGCCAAGTCGAAGGCCGGCGAAACCGTTGACGCCCGCATCATCAACACCAGCTCCGGCGCCGGCCTGCAGGGCAGCGTCGGGCAGGCCACCTACAGCGCCTCCAAGGCCGGCATCGCCGCGCTGACCCTGGTCGCCGCCGCCGAGATGGGCCGCTACGGCGTCACCGTCAACGCGATCGCCCCGTCGGCGCGCACCCGGATGACCGAGACCGTCTTCGCCGACATGATGGCCACCCAGGGCGAGGCCTTCGACGCGATGGCGCCAGAGAATGTGTCGCCGCTGGTGGTGTGGCTGGGCAGTGTGGAGTCCCGCGACGTGACCGGCAAGGTCTTCGAGGTCGAGGGCGGCAAGATCCGCGTCGCCGAGGGCTGGGCGCACGGCCCGCAGCTCGACAAGGGCGCCCGCTGGGACCCGGCCGAACTGGGCCCGGTCGTCGCCGACCTGCTGGCCCAGTCCCGGCCGCCGGTTCCGGTGTACGGGGCGTAGGGGACGGATCAGTTCAGGAGAATGCGCTGACGCCGGTCAGCGCGCGGCCGATGAGCAGGCGCTGAATCTGACTGGTGCCTTCGTACAGGGTGGTCACCCGGGCGTCCCGCAGGTATTTGCCGACGGGGTACTCGTCGATGTAGCCGTATCCGCCAAAGACCTGGATGGCGCTGTTGGCGGCTTTGACGGCGGCTTCGCTGGCGAACAGTTTGGCCATCGACGCCTCGGTGGCGAACGGTTCCCCGGCGTCGATCAACTCCGCGCATCGCCACACCAACAACCGTGCCGCGTCGGTGTCGACGGCCATGTCGGCCAACAGCTCTTGGATCAGTTGGAAACCCGCAATGGGCCGGCCGAACTGTTCGCGGTCGGCGGCGTGGCTGAGGCTGGCCTCCAGGCAGGCGCGCGCCAAGCCTACGCATCCGGCGGCCACCGACACACGCCCTTTGTTCAACGCGGTCATCGCGATCTTGAAACCCGCGCCCTCGTCCGCAATCCTCAGGGTGTCGGGTACCCGGACCTCATCGAGAAACAGCTCTGCGGTGGCCTGGCCGCGCAGTCCGAGCTTGCCGTGGATCTCGCGGCTGGTGAAACCGGGCAAGCCGGTGGGGACGAGGAAGGCGGTGATGCCTTTCGGTCCGGGCCCGCCGGTGCGGGCAAACACCAGGGCGACATCGGCCCAGGTGCCGTTGGTGATGAACACCTTTGAACCGGTGAGGATCCAATCGTCACCGTCGCGGACCGCCGCGGTGCGCAGCGAGGCGGCGTCGGATCCGCTGCCCGGTTCGGTCAGGGCGAAGCAGGCAAGCTTGGTCCCAGAGCACAAGTCGCGCAGATAGGTTGCCTTGATGTCCTCAGAGCCGTGCGTTGCAAGGGCGTTGGCGACCAGCCCCAGTGAGACCGACACGATGCCGCGAATCGCGGTGTCGCCGCGGCCAAGTTCTTCCATCATCAGGCAGTAGCTCAAGGTGTCCCCGCCGGAACCGCCGTAGGCCTCGTCGATACCCATGCCCAGGAACCCGACCTCGCCGAGCTTGCCGACGATGCCGCGATCCATGCGTTCGGTTCGGTCCCACTCGGTGGCATGGGGGACAACCTCACGGTCAACCCAGGATCGGGCCAGTTCCCGCAGGTCCGTCTGCTGGTCCGTCAACGTCACTTCGTGGACTCCCTCTCGGTTTGTGTCCGCGCGATCAGATCGGAGAGTTGGGCGCCGAACAGGGCCACGGCGTCGTCGGCGTCGGCGAGGAACCCCACCTGCAGGTGAAAGTCGTGCCACCGCTTGGTGAATCGGCGGTGGATCAGCAGCCCCCCGCACCGCTGGCGGGCCAGCGCGCGTTCGAGCTTGTCCGCGTCGGCGGCCAGTGGATCATCGCCGGCCGAATGCATGACGATCGGCGGCAGGGATACGAGATTCCCATAGACGGGGGAGATACCGGGTTCGCGGGCGTCGTGCGTCCCCACATACAACGTGCACCATTCCGTGATCAGCGACGGGATGATCAGCGGGTCCCTCGCGGGTGGCCGTGTCGCGGCTTGGTCTAGCGCCAGGTCCAGCCACGGACAGATCAACCCGAGCGCGGCCGGCGCCGGCAGCGACATGTCCCGAATGCGCTGGGCCAGGGCGAGGGTCAGGCCGCCGCCGGCGGAGTCGCCGGCCACCGCGATCGTCGCACCCTGGTCCAGCAGCGCGCGATAGACGTCCAGTGCGTCGTCCAATGCGGCCGGGAACGGATGCTCGGGTGCCCGGCGGTAGTCCGCGACCACAACCCGCATGCCTGTCGAGACCGCAAGTGCGCCCGCCAGGCCCCGGTAGCCGCGTGCGCTGCCCGAGGCGTAGCCGCCGCCGTGTAGGAACAGGATTACCCCATCTGACCGTGGGGAGCGCGGCACTATTCGCTCGACGGGCACCGCCCCGAGCGAATCGGTCTCGGAACCCACCCCAACCGGCAACTTCGAGGCGCCCGCAATGAAGTCAACCGCCCGCCGCTTGGTAGCCATCGACAACCGCTGCGATGTGAACACCGGGCGCAGGGCCCGGAGCCCGAGCCGAATGACCTTCGCCGGTGCTCTCACGGACCTCACTCCTCCGAAGTAGACGACAATAAGTAAGTACTTGCTACGATAGATTATCCGGGTCATGTATGGCAACGGGTCGGGCGATGAGTGATGAGCGCCGAGGCGCGCGGCGACCGTCATGCGGTCGAGGTGCTGATCCTGTTGCGCCCCGTGCGGTTCCCGCCGTGGGTTCGCCGTTCGGGTCCGATGCGGCTGACACGTGGCGGCGGCACCCGCGCTGACGCGATTACAGCATCGAAGTAAGCACTTGCTCTCAATCGGCGACTCGGCTACCTTTGCAAGCTAGGTCACAACTCAGAAGCAGCGACCGGCCAGGTCACATATTTCATCCCAACGACCCACCACGAACTGGGCCACGGCTAGGGGAAGTGACGCCAGCACAGGGAGGTATTGCATGCAACGTGCACCGCTGGGGGGTGCCGCGTTCCCTCTCACCATCCCCGTCACGGTCTTCGGTATCAGCGTTTGTCGCGACTCGCCGGCAACGCGGGCACCTGTGTTGGGACCGCCGGGGGGGCGAGCATGACCACTCGCGTCAGCGTCGGACCGCAGGAAGCTGCGGCTCGCGCCTACAACGCGGTGCGCCGGGGGGCGTTGCGGGTCGCCACAACTCCGGCGCGGAGCGCCGCCACCACCGGCCGCGCCGTAGGGCTGTTCGTGAACGTGCTGCGTTACGCCGTCACCGATGCACTCTCTTTTCGGCTTCCGGTTGGTGAGCTCCTCACGCAGGCGTGGACGCTGCTGAAAGTGACGGCGATGCCGGGCCTGCTGATGGCGATTCCGTTCGGCGCGATGGTGACGGTGGTGACCTCGGGACTGGTCAACCAGGTCGGGGCAACATCGATACTCGGTGCGGCCAGCGGCGTCGGGGTTGTTCGGCAAGGAGCGCCGATGACGGCCGGCCTGTTGATGGGCGGCGCGGCGGCCTCGGCCATCTCTTCGGACTTCGGAGCGCGCGCAATCCGCGAAGAACTCGAAGCCATGAGGGTAATGGGGGTCGATCCCATCCGGCGCCTGGTCGTTCCACGCTTTCTGGCGCTACTGCTGTTAGCGCCTATTCTGTGCATCCTCATTGTCGCCGCCGGGACGGCGGCCGCTTTTGTCTTGGCCGTGTCGGTCAGTGACATGTCACCTGGAAGTTTCTGGCAGTCGTTCGGGACCTTCGCAAAGGTCATCGACGTCTGGTACGCGATGGCCAAAACCGTGGTCTTCGCGATGATCGTCGCGATCATTTCCTCGCTGCGCGGCATGGAGGCCAAAGGTGGGCCACGCGGCGTTGCTGATGCAGTCAATTCATCCGTGGTGCTGAACGTCATCTGCATCGTCTTCGCCAACCTTGCCATCACCCAAGTGCAGAGCATGTTCTCTCCCATGGAAGTGGCGTAAATGCATTCGCCCACTGCGTCGGCGCCGGCGAAGCACTCCCTAACTTCGCGACTTCCGGTCCGATCCCTCGGCGAACCCTTCCGGCGGCTCGGGGAGTTGACGACGTTCATCGCCAAGACGTTTCTCCTGTTACCGGTAACAATTAGGCGATATCGCGGCGAAACTCTGCGGCAAATGAACAGCCTCGCTTGGGGGCGAGGCTCGCTGATCGTGGATGGTGGTGTGGTTAGCGTACTGCTTATCCTCGGTGTCGCCCTTGGAGCTTCGCTAGCGATTGAAGCCTTCTCGGTCTTGAACATCGTTGGGTTCGGTTCTCTTTCAGGAATCGTTGGTGGAGTCGGGGCCGTTCGCGTGCTCGGGCCTCTTGTGGGGGGTATCGCATTCGCCGTCCAGACCGGGTGCCGGATGACCGCCGAGATCGGGTCCATGCGCATCGCCGAGGAAATCGACGCGTTGGAATCGATGGCGTTGAGGCCGATACCATTCGTGGTCGGCACCCGGATGATCGGCGGGTTGATATCTGTGATTCCGGGATATCTCGTCACGCTGGTAACGATCTTTTTCGTCATGGATACCGTCATCTCGTTGTTTCACGGCGTGCCTGGTGGCACGTATACCCACTATTTTGTCGAGTTCGTTACTCCACGGGATCTTCTGTACTCAACGGTCAAAGTCGCGGTCTATTGTGTCGCGGTGACGCTGGTCCACTGTTATTACGGGTTCTTCGTCACCGGTGGTCCGGCCGGGGTGGGGAATGCTTCAGGCCGCGCGGTGCGAGCCAGTCTGGTGACAATCATGACCCTGGACTTTCTCACCACGGTGGCGTTGTGGGGTGTCAAGCCAGTGTTCGTATTCACGGGGTAGGTGCGGGGCGATGGCAGAAACTACGGAAGCTCACCAGAGGCGGCTGACCCTCGTCGGCCTCGCTGTCGTCGTATGTGTCGGCGTAGCAGGAATGCTCATCGCAATCAATCCGTTTGCCGGCCGCTCGCCAAGGGCGACATCGATAACGATCGACACGCCATACATCGGCCAGGGAGTTATCGAAGGTACCGACGTTGTCATGCACGGGGTTGCGGTCGGAGAAGTCACGGCCGTGTCCATTTTACGGGGCGGCGATGTGCGCCTGAAGCTCGATCTTCAGAGAGATCCCGTCGCTGAATTAACCGATGCGATGCAGGTCGATTTCCGGCCCACCAACTACTTCGGCGTCACGGGTGTGAACTTGATTCCACGCGCAGGCGGGCACGCGCTCAGCGACGGGATGGTGATAACCACTGTGCCGAAGGGGAATTTCACGATTCAAGCGTTACTGTATCGGCTTGGTGAGGTGTCCACGGGAACGCTGACGCAACGGCTTGTCGACGTGATCGACCGGGCCACCCGCTACACCGACGCGCTCGACCCGCTCATCGAAACCGTCTTGGTCTCCGCCGACGCTGTCGCCCAGGTGCAGACAGTGAGCACTGAGCGGTTGCTGGCGAACGCGACAGGATTAAGTGTCGTCTTCCCGTCGGCCGTCGACGCGTTGATGGACACCGGCTGGAGTTTCATTCACGATGACACAAATTGGGTGCATAAGGCGCACGCGGACTACACCGACGACGAATGGCAGAATCTGTTCATCGCGACCGACGACGAGGCGTCTGGCGCACTATTCGCCACCATCGGCAAACTCGAGTCCAGCGATGCCTACGATCTCCGGCCATTGATCGACGCGTTCAATTCGGTGTTCGCTGTCGTACCGCCGCTAATCCGGCCCGAAGGCTTCGCGCAGATGCTGAAGGAATTGCGAACACGTTTTGAAAAGATGTACGGCGGTAGCCCCGACCAGCGTGCGCTTCAGGTTCAACTTATCCTCGATAACCTGCCCGGTGTGGCTGCGCCGGTTAATGCGATGGGGGGTCCGTAATGAGGGCAGGGGGAGCGCTGTGGAAACTCGTACTGAGCGCGGTCGTAGCGGTTCTCTTGTACGTGTTGGTGGCCAACGCCATTGAGCAACCGGTCGCGATGGATACGCGGAAATATGCGGCCGAGTTCACCGATGCGTCGGGCCTGCACCTAGACGCCGACGTCCGCGTTCGCGGGGTTCGCGTAGGAAAGGTCGACGCCATCCATCTCGAACGCCGCCGCGGCCAAAGCGTGGCCACGGTGGGCTTCACGCTCGACAAGCGGTATGGGATTGTGTCCAGCAGTCGCCTTGCGATCAAGTTCCAATCGCTTACCGGCTTGCGTTACCTAGACGTGAATAACCCCGCCGAGGGGTTTGCGCCCGCTGATCTGGTGGCACGGGTGCCGATTGAGATGACCGAACCGTCCTTCGATATCACGGCGCTGTTCAATGGGCTGGAACCGGTGATCGCGACGCTGAGCCCCGCGGACATCAACACGTTCACAACCAATGCGATTGCATATCTGTCCGGGGATGGTGGTGGTTTATCCCCGATGTTGGAGAGTATCCATAAGCTGACGAAGTTCGTGTCGGACCGTCAGCAGGTCGTCGCAACCCTGATGCGAAACCTCTCGAACGTCGCGGAGTCTATTGGCGGGAATTCCAACGAATTCATTCAGATTCTGGACTGGGTGAACCGGCCATTGGACGGAGCCTTGAACGCGTTGGACGAGTTCCGCAAATCTCAGCTGTACGGGCTCGAATTCACGGACACGGTGACCCAGCTGCTCACTAACATAGGATTCCCCCCAATCCCCGGAGCGGCCATCCACTGGCGGCTCGGCCCCGACGCGGGACCGAAGATGCTCCCCAACGATGTTGATCTTGCTCTGGATCGCGCGTTCAGCAACCTCGACGACTATCTGGATGCATTTAAATACCTTCCGGTGTTCTACGAAAACATTCCGGAACCCCCGGATGATGGTGCGCCCCTGGCATGCTCACGCGGCCGGTTCCAACTCCCGGTCCCGATGGATGTATTGCTGAACGGGCAGAAGGTGGTGTTATGCAACCAATGAGAACCCTGCATAACCCCGCGGTGTGGGGCGGTGTGGCGTTGGTCCTCGCGGCGGTTGTGGCTTTGGTGGTGTCGCTGCTGTATGTCAATCCGCCGAACCGAATCGTGGTGACATTTTTTACCCAGGATGCGGTGTCGGTTCGTCCTGGAGACCAGGTACGCATCGCCGGCATCACCGTTGGCAAGGTGAAGGACTTGGTGCTCGAGCGCGACCAAGTACGGGTGCGAGCACTGGTTGAGGATGACGCGTTTGTCGGAGATCAGTCGCAGATCGACGTGCGAATGCTCACCGCGGTCGGCGGCTACTACGTCAATATCACGTCTCTTGGCGAGGCGCCCCTGGGCGCCAATCCCATTCCGGCTGAACGGGTAACCATGCCGTACAACTTGATGCGAGTCCTCGCGGATACGCCGAAAATCACCGAAGAGATCAACCCGGCCCCGATCAATGAGTCACTGACGCAACTACAGAATGCGCTCACGGACGGTAACCTGGATTCCCTGACCGCCATCGTTGACGCCGGCGACGCCCTCGTCTCCACGATAGAGAAACAACGTGGTCAGATCACGCAGATCCTGGATCTGTCCGATGAGTACATCCGTTCGTTTACCGGGTTCAGCGACGGACTGAGGGGGCTTGTCCGCAAGGCCGCGTTGACTGAACAGACCCTGACCCTCTACGGGCAAGAATTTGGCGACGCCATGCAGGGTATTGCCGACGTATTCGATGCTCTGGCGCCGCTTGGCGACTATTACTTCAATCACCGCGCGGATTTTCTCCAGAAGATACGACACTATCAAGAGACCTCACGATACTGGATGGAGCGGTACGGCGTGATCGTGCGGGCGATCCGCCTCCTACGCCGCAAGGTCGAACGGGTGCTGGATGCGGAGACGGCCGCACCCGAGTTACTGGCCACCGACATTTGCATGCCGGTGCCGGGGATGGCGTGCTGATGGGCACCCGGGGTCTGCGGCGCGTCCGGCGCGGTGCCACTGTCGCCGTTGTCGCGGGGTTGATTGCGGTACTTATCGGTTCGTGTTCGTCGCGTTCGGGCGGTGAGGCCGACAAGTACTGCGCGATCATGCCAGATAGCGTGGGACTGTATGTCGACAACCCGGTCACTCAGATGGGCTACCAGATCGGCAAGGTAGACACTCTCACTCCTCGCGCACGTGATGTCCGCGTCGACTTCACGGTGACCGAGCATCGCCGATTTCCCGGCGATGTCAAGGCCATCATCAGGTCGCCGTCCATCCTCGCTGACCGGTCGTTGGAACTCGTCGGGAATTACGAGTCGGGACCCCAGTTGACCGCCGAGGAATGCATTCCACTCGAGCGGTCCTCGACGCCGAAGAGTCTGTCCGAAGTGATCGGCTCGGCAACCGAATTCGTCAACCACATCAACCCGGACGGTTCGACGAATATCGGCGATGTGGTGCGCGGGATCGATGATGTGATGCAGGGCAACGGGGCCGGCATCAACGGGTTGCTCACCAGGACGTCGGCCTTACTGGACAGCCCCGACCACGCGATCAGCGACATTGCGTCGATCATCACCAACCTCGGTCAGCTGACGTCGCTGATCAAAGAGCTCAGGGGCCCGCTGAAGCAGACATTGCAGGATGCCGTCGTCACCCTCAAAGACATTCAGGCTGCCTCGATCGGAGGGCGGCGAATCGTCGAAGGTGTCCTGTGGGTGACACCGCTGGTCGAGGACTTGGAAGTGAACCTCGGGCAGGAGACCCAATTCACCCTCGACGCGACCAAAGTCTTCCTGAGAAAACTGGCCGAGCACGCCCCCCGTACGGCAAACCTGCTGAACTTCGTTCCGTGGTGGATCAACACCGCAGCCAACCACTTCAACAATCGACCCCTGAGAAACCTCCGATATCGACCACCCATGTACCGAATCCACACCCCCGACGGAGTTGCGCAGTGCAACATCATGAACGGATTCATGCCGGGTAGCTGCGCGAACGTGCAGGGCCAGCCTTACGCAGCCGACGTCGCGCTGCTGCAGTACGTCCTCAACCTGGCGGCGAGCCGATGAACCGCCGTAGCTGGCAAGTGGCCGTAGTCATCGCGGCGGCTCTCGTCGTGTCGTCGTGTGCGGCGATCAACGTCAGCGCGTTGCCGCAACCAGGGAAGTCCTACCGCGACGGGTATGACATCATTCTCGAATTCGACAGCGCGCTGAACCTGCCCCATCGGGCGAAGGTAACGCTGGACGGCGCAGCGGTCGGGGTGGTCACCGGGGTGGCGCTGGCCAATAACCGCGTCGATGTGACCTCACGTATCGCGCCGGGCGTCGCGGTGCCGTCGAACGTCCACGCCACCTTGGAACAGGCGACCGTGCTGGGCGATATCTATGTCGCGCTCAGCCGATCTGAGACCGACCACCCCGCGGCGCCGGCGCTACTCCCGGGGAGCAGAGTCCCGCTGGCGCAAACCACAGCTCCGCCGCAGGTGGAAGACACCATCGCGAGCCTGGCGAATTTCGTGTCGAGCGGGTCCATCCAACGGGTACAGAACACGATCATCGGCATCAATCGAGTGACGCCGCAAGGAGATGAGGCGCGCAGAATCGCAGCTCAAGTTGCCGCGGATCTCACCGACCTGTCGAAGGGCATCGATACCGTTGACCAGTGGCTGGACGGCGTGTCCCGTACCGGCGACGCCCTCAACTCCCGGATCCCGACATTCGAAGACTTCTTTTCGGAGTGGGGAATGAAGGGCTTCGACCGGGTGTCGATCAACGCGGGTTATGTCGGTCGCCTCCTTCCCTCGGTTGGCAGTATCTACTCCAACGGCTACTGGCTGGTGCCACTCTTGCAGACGGTGGTTGAGGCCACCGGGGCGATGCAACGTGACAAGCAAGCATTCGAAGCGGAGGTGCCCGCGTGGAAGCGGCTGTTTTACGAGAACTTCCTGCCACAGGATAGGTATCCGGCCATGAACATCACGTCTATAGTCGGTCCCGATGGCCGCGAGCTGTCCGGCGACGTGCAAGACATACTGCGAATACTCGGAGCGGCGCCATGAGAATTCGAGACATCATGTCGTTTATCGCATTCGGTGTGTTGATCGCCGTCGCGGTCGGCTACATCAGCGCACTCGGCGTCCGGGTCGGCCTGCCGCCGAATCGCACCGACCTCTCCATGCAGGTGGCTGATATCAGTGGCCTGGAAGTAGGGTCGAAAGTTCTGCTGCGGGGCGTGCAAGTCGGCAGGATCAGCGGCATCAAATCAGCGGTCGACGCCGCAACCGTCGATTTCTACATCGGCGACCGCTTCCATGTTCCCGTCGACACCGACGTCCGTCTCGAGAACCTGTCCGCGCTCGGCGAGTCATACCTAAACCTGGTGCCGCGAACCGAAAGCGGACCCATGTTGCGAAACGGTCAGCGCGTGGCAACCGAATCGGTCATTCAGCCGGCCTCGGTATCGGAGCTGGCCACGAGCGTCGTCCGGGTCCTCAACCAGCTGGATCCCGACGCGTTGGATCGCATCATCGGGGAGGCCGATGCCGCCCTGCCGCCCCCAACCTCGGTGTTACCCAACCTGGCGCGCACCAGCAGACTGCTGCGAAACACCGCGGCCGATATGCACGGTCGCGGCCGCGACCTGCTCGACAACTTTCAGACGCTGCTGGCCAACGCCGACTGGCTTGGCCCACTGATCGCAGACCTGAGCGGTCAGCTCTACGGCTACAACCCACACCTTCGAGATCTGTTCGCCACCTTCCCGCCGCTCATCGAGACAGGTCACCCCGAGCCCATGTATAAATTCGATGCGTTTCTGGGCCGAATCCAAGGACTTTTGGACACCAGCGGCGTGGACTTCAAGGTGATCGGCGACAGATTCAAGCCGCACCTCGTGGCTATCGCTGGCTCGATGCTGAACTTCGACACCGCCCAGATCTTCGCGAACATGCTCGAGACGATTCCCGAAGATGGAGCGGTGAAGCTCCACGTTGACCTTGCGGGGAATTGAATGATGACCCAACTATGGATACGGGACGACACGTGATGACTGGTGAGGATTCAGACATGCAGGAACCAGGTTCGATCGAGAACACGTCAGCCACGTCCGACGGTGGTGGGGCTGCGGACGAGAGTGCTGCGGCCAAGACGGAGGGGCCTGACGCCTCCGCGACCACGGAGGTCCAGGAGGTCGCGCCCGACAGCCGGACCTCGGAGAAGAAGGGACGGCGAGAGCTGCGCTTGGCGATATCGCTGCGCGGGTTGGTGTTTGCCGCGGTGATCGCAACGTTGGTTGCCGCAATTGGGGTTCTGGGCTGGCTATATGTCGGGGCGCGCCACGAACTGAATGATCAGGCTCGCAAATCCGAAAACCATGCTCGGGTCGAGAAAATCGCTTCGGACTACGCGGTCCGCGCAGCCGAGATGAACTTCAAAGATGTTGCCGCGTGGAAGACCAAGCTCGTCGAGGGTACCAGCGCGGAACTGAAGGAGAAGCTGTCCAACGCGGCAGATCAGATGGAGCAGATCCTCGTTCCCCTTCAGTGGACGTCCACCGCACGACCCCTGGCCGCGAAGGTTCGGTCAGAAACCGGGGAGATATACACCGTCGACAGCTTCGTCAGCGTTCAAACGCAGACCGTTCAGAGCAAAGATCAACCGCTGCAATCCACGGCGACGTACAGCATCGTGATCGACGGGAATCAAAACTGGCAGATCACCGACGTCGGCGGTATCGGAGCCGCGCTAGAGCAGAAGTAGGGCGCGGGGGCGTAAGTTCAAGGAGGTGGTGATGTCCTCGACCACATGGCTAGGGGCCTGCACGACGAGATGCCAGGTGGGTGTAAAGCATCCACGCGTGATCAGAATAATCGGTGCCGGGGTGGCGCTGGCACTGTCTGCCGTGCCGATCATGAACGGGCCCAGGTCACATGCCGATCCTCACGAGGATCAAACTATCGGTTCCTTACCGACCGACGAAGACGTCATCGTGCCGCTTCCCGTTGTGACACCGACACCGTCGAATTGGCGGCCGAAATTCAATTTTCCCTACCAGCAGACCGCCAGCGCTGTGAGCGACACCGATATCGTCGCGATGGGGGAGATGTGTCAGTGGTTCAACGCCCAGTACGACGCGTTGCGGCGCCAGATAGACAGAGTGCAGCTCAACCGAATTACCCCGAACGGTCCAGGCGTCATCACCGGGGCCGGCAGCGACTGGGACTACAGCGCGAACGGGGTACAGGAGCAGATCGATATCGTCACCGCAAACATCGATCAGACGGTGGAGTTCCTTACGCCCCGTGTCGATGCGCTGACGCGAAGCCAGGACTACGCTGGCGACGTCTATTTCCCGATCTACGAAGGGAAGAGTTTTTTCCTGATCTGGCAGGACCTGTCTAATGCGAGCGCGGGCCTCAAGGCCCATAACCCCGCGTGGTTCACTGGTGCGCCGATCCTGCAGTTTAAGCGGTACGGAAGCAGGATCGCCCGGTCACACGTCTGCGATTAGGCGGACTGCGCGATATGTGGCGTCGCGCAGCCGGATTTCCGCACCGCCACTCACGACTTGAACGATGTGCTGCCGTAACATGCCGCATTGCCAACGTCGAGCGTATTCTGGCATCTCAGGGTCTCGCCAATATAGACCCGAACGGTCACCCACTTCTCTGTCTGCCACGTCACCCGGCCGGCGATGCTGGAACGCCAGTCGGCGCGGACGTCAGCGCCGTCCATTCCCAAGCTACGCGGGTTGGCCATCGCCACGGTGGTTCGCCATGGCAACGGCACGTTCTGTAGCAGCTGCCGCACGGACCCGTCAAAGTACTCGATATCTAACGCTTCGACGTCCTCAGAGACGACCTCGTAGGTCACGCTCTCGTCTTCTGCGCCCGCGACAGGCGCCAGCACCATCGTTGCGGCGCCGGCAGAGACCACCGCTGTGCCGAGCCGGTGCCGCCAGCACCGCGCCGGGATGACCGCTGCCGTAACCACACCTACCCCCTAGTGTTTGGCCAACACGACTGCAGCGACGTAAAAACCGGTGCGCTGACTTCGACGCAAGCTCGTCCCGAATTCGGTGAACGAGCAATCCTCGATGATGTGCCATGCCTGGCCTTCGAGCAATGCGCCCTTGATCGCGCGCCCCTCAGAGTGATGGGCGCCCTGAAGTAAGGATCCCCCAGTAGCGTTGTACCCCAGCGTTTTCAGTCCGGGTACCGGGTCAACATGGTCGCCCGGGGCGGTTTCGCCTCCGGGTACTCGTAGTCCGGTGTGATCCAGATAATCCTCGGTCATCCGGTTGTAGACGTCGGCCGCATGCTCGACGACTGGGTTGGACTGCAATGGGCTGCACGTCGTTTCATTTCGAGCTGACGTAATCGCGGCGGCCAGCCCGGTGGAGGGGTCGGCCAACGCGGCCGGCGTGGACCAGAGCTGAGCGCAACAAACCAAAAAGGTCATCAGGGCAGCGGTTGGGCACTGATGGTACTTGCCGCGAATGCAGGGCGCGACGACACTCCTTAAGGTGACGGCAGACCGTCTCAGCATCCGGCTCTCCTTGTATTCGTGGACCACATCAGCGCTGGAATCATCCGGGTGGCACGCACGACCCGTAGGCGTTGCAGGTCTGAGATTGCCTGTCCTGCCATGCTTTGAACCATGTGCCCTGGGGCGTTATCAAGAACCTGTTCGCCCCGTGCTGGCAATAGGTGTTGCCTTCGACTGTCGTCGCACAGGTGGTTTCCTCGAACGTCACATAGCTCAGCGGTGGTAGTGGCCGTTCCGCTTGCCCGGGGGGGTACTGGATGGCCGCAGTCCAGTCGTGGTGCACGGCTCGATTCCCGTTGAACCATGCGATGTGTGTGTCACCGGGCGGTAAACCCGGGATGTCACCGCTGCATCCGAAGCTTCCCCAAATCCACATCCCGCAGTTGAGGCCATCGGGTGACAGGAACCAGACGCCGGGATGATCAGGAATGAAGAAATCGCCTGGATCCAACCGGGTGTACCACGTCTCGATGTCCATTTGGTCAGGGAACGGTGGCGTCTTCTCGGCGGACGGATCGGCTTGGCTCGGCACCGCAGTGCCGAAAGCCAACCCGGCTGCTGCGCCGATTGTCGCTAGCCACCGCCAACCGATGGACATGCTTGCGATCCTAATCTCGAAATCCCTGCTAGGAGTTGGAACCAGAGTCTTCCGGCTCTCCGGCGGCGGGTGCCACCGGAAGTGCTCTCCTTGGGACACCAGCCGAAGCGGATCCGGGGGCTGTGAGCGTGCGACACCGGATCATTTCCCAGCCTCGGGTGTGGTTCCTCGGGAAAACTCAACGCCGTCGTAGGCGTTCGAATCCCGCCATTCATCCATGAGCTTGAAAAAGGCCATAATGCCTTGGGGGTAACCAACTTGGAGCCGGTCTTTTCGGTCAGGCTCGCGGCCCTCGTTGTTGTAGTACCCCGGTGTGCACTCCGTCGATCCGACCGGACGGCCGTACTCAAGAAGCATGTCCACCCATGCGCCCTCCGCCGACTTGGTGGCTTCTACTTCGGCGAAGCCGCCGTCGACCGCATGGTTGATCATCTGGGCGATTGTCTTGGACACGTCGACGAAGGTGTGCGGGATGTTAGCCCCGATGAAGGCGCCCTGGAAAAGCTGCAGCAGGAACATGTTCGGGAAGCCGTGGACGTGGATGCTGTGCAAGGTGCGCATCCCGTCGGCCCAATGCTCGGAGAGCTTTACGCCGTTGCGGCCAACCGGATCGAAGCCGCAGCGGCTAGTGAAGTCGCTACCGTAGAACTCGAAGCCGGTTGCGTAGACGATCAGGTCAACCTCGTAGGTCTTGCCGCCGGCGACCACGCCGGATTCAGTGATCTGCTCGACACCCTTGCCGTCGGTGTCGATCAGGTGCGTGTTCGGGCGGTTGAAGGATTGAAGATACTCGTCGTGGAAGCACGGGCGCTTGCACAGTTGCTGGTACCACGCCTTGAGCTTGTCGGCGGTCTCGGGGTCGGTGACCACGTCGTCGGCGCGTGCCCGCACCTTGTCCATATGCACGTGGTCGGCGTCCTCGAGGGCCAGCATGATGGCCTCAAGTGTGCGTCCTTGTTCGGGCACCGCGGCTACGGCTGCCCCCATGCGCTTGGCAAGAGCGGTCCAGCCATCTTGCACCAGGTCCTCGGTGTCGTCGTCCAGGTTCCCAAGATCGCTCAAGACGCCATCCCAGATGGTGGCGAAATTGTCGATCCACCTTTGCTGCCAGCCTGGGGAGGCATTCTGGGCGAACCACTCTGGGTCGATCGGGTGATTGCCCCGCACGGCGACGGCCGAGGGCGTGCGTTGGAAGACGTAGAGTTCCTTCGCGTATTTGGCCAGTTCGGGGACGCACTGGATGGCGGTCGCGCCGGTGCCGATGACGGCCACTCGCCGGTCGGCGAGGCCATCCATCGGGGCCCCACAGTCGTCACCGCCGGTGTAGGTGTAGTCCCACTGAGTGGTGTGGAACCAACGGCCCCGGAAGGTGTCGATGCCGGGGATCCCGGGGAGCTGGGCGACGTGTAACGGCCCGGTACCCATCGTCACGAACTGGGCGGTGAACCGGTCGCCGCGGTTGGTGCAGATCAGCCAGCGTGATTGGTCCTCCTGCCACACCAACTCGGTGACCTCGGTGTGGAACAACACGTCATCGTAGAGACCGTACTGTTTGGCGATTCGTTGGCAGTGGTGGCGGATTTCCGGGCCGTGCGCGTATTTCTCGGAGGGCATGTAGCCGGTCTCTTCTAGTAGCGGCATATACACCATCGAAGCGGTGTCGCACATCGCGCCGGGGTAGCGGTTCCAATACCAGACGCCGCCGAAATCGCCGGCTTTGTCGATGATCCGCACGCCGTCGACGCCGGCCGTTCGCAGCCGTGCCCCGGTCAGGAGGCCGGCCATGCCGCCGCCGATCACCGCCACCGTGACGTGATCGGTTTTCGATGCGCGCGGGATGACCGGCATGTGGTGATCGCCCGGGTGCCCCTCGGCCAGGCGGGTGTACTGATTGACGGTGTCCGGCCGGAGTCGCTTGTTGCGTTCCTCCGCGTACTTGTGACGCAGTGTGTCCCTGTTGATCTGACTGGTTGGCACTGAAGGTTCTCCGATCGTGGTGCGGCAACAGACACCGAAATCTGGTAAGTAGTTACTTACTAGCGAGGATAGATCCGTCAGGCGCATGTGTCAACAATCACATGACTGGCCGGCGCGACCGGCTGTCAATCTCGCGGGGCTCGCCCCGTTTCCGGGCGGTCGCAGGATCGGCCACACTCCGGACCGCCGGGCCGGGGCGACAGACTGGGGTGCGAGGATCGCCTAATCGAGGGTGTCGGGGCAGAGATGTGACTGGGCTGCGGCGACCATCGGAGGCAAGGTTCCTTTTGGGAAGTATCGTTCCGCGTGTTCGCCCGGTGAGACGCTACGGCGCAGCTGAAGACAGATTAGGTGTCCGCCCTGGATCAAGGCTCCTGCCGTCGATGGCGTGGCGATGCCCTGCCCGCGCAACTCCATCAGGTAGTTGTACTCGCGTTCGGTCATATAGCCGTTGCGCACCCAACCGTCCTCATCTGCGTATGCCGGTGCTGCCGGCAGCAGAACGATGCTCGCCGCGGCAACGACGACGGCCCGACCGCACCAGCTCGTGCCCGTCATGCCCATTCCCTTCGCTGTGGCCCGGTAGGTTGCCAGCCCGCTGACGGACATCGGCATATCGTTTCGGTCGCTTCTGCGCCAGCCGCCATCACTAGTTCCCGCCGTGAACAAGGGTGTCGCGACACAAGTGGCGTTGTGCAGCCGCGACGATTGCCGGGGCGAACGGTCGATTGAACAGGCCAACTTTGCTGATGACGTCGCCCGGGTCCATGCCGTGGCGCAAGTTGTCGCACACCACGTAGCCACCACGTACGGCGGTGTACCTCTCGACACCCCGCACACCCGAGTGCTCCAACTCATCGAGATACTGCTGATCCTGATCCGCATGTGCCGCAGGGGCGAACACTACCGCCGCCGGCAGCACAACCATTGCGATTGTTCGTCTCACTAAACGCTTCTCCTCGCGCGGTAGCCGACGTCGAGCCGCCAGAAATGAGGCCGCCTTCCCCACGTTGTAGACCGATACGGTTCGGTTCACCACTGGCCTGTCGGGCCAGGCGCCGGGGGTGGCCCGGGTCTGTCACGGGCGGAAGCGTTGCCCGGGCAATACCGCGCGATGGATTTATTCATCGTGGTGGTGAGTTCGGCGTCGGACAGGAAAGGCCACCAGCGTGACATGGCGTCATGAACGTCAGCCAGACCGACCACCGTAGGGTTGACGTCGATAGCTTGGCAGATGTGTTTACCGTAGTGCTGGGTCAACATGTCGGTGTATACCGAAGGGTCGCGATAATCGGGGTCCGCATGGGCGGCAGGAGCCAAAGCCACGCTGGCGGCCACTGCACCGACGACGAGTGCGGTTTTACGGGGGAGGGCATGCATGGTCCTGTCCTGTCTCCTGCGGGCTACCGTGGCTGGCTACCCGGTTCGACGACGACTCGTCATCCGCTGTTTCTGAGCCGGGGCGGGCACGGCTCGTCGGTCTCACAGGCCACCTTCGGTGGATTGCCGGTCGCGGTGTTCTGATTGACCACGCGTCCATCGACTTTGATGACACAGGTGATCGATCCTGGCGCAGCGCCTTCAGCGCGAACGAAGTGCCGGGCGCTTATGGTGTCCGCCCAGTCGGAGAATTCGTCAGAAAACGGCAGGTCGACGTCCCACTTGTGCTGCACCTGACGGGTGGTCTGGTAGGTGACGTAGGCCGCGGCGCCGGTCCCGGAAACTTCGTAGCTGATGGGCACCATCGGTAGTAGCGGCTCAGCGTTGGCGACCTGAGCACTCCACACGGATGCGGACCCAAGGAGCGTGCCGGACAGTATCGACACCGTCGCGCGGAGTGCACGCGTAGGGGTCATCTGGCTGATCATCGCATCACGACCTTCTCGGAATTGGCTGCTCCGGTGACGGTTTCAACTCCATGAAGCCTGCTGCTGTCATGTGTGAGCTGGCCGCGTGTCTGTTCGCCGTGGTCGTTGTCATCGAAAATGTCCGATCGCGTGCAAGAACTCAATTTGATAAGTATGTGATTACTAGAAGGCTGTGTCAAGCATCACATCGCCCGCAGGTCCTTGAACACCTGCACATGAGCCCCAGTCGAGAGGCCTTGCCGTCCGCTCGAATGAGCAGTGCTCGGGGCGGATCGTTCGTTAGGTCGGCCGCGGCATTACGTGTCGCATCCGAACTGGCCTGGTCGAAAAGGTTGAGTTCGCACGGCGTCTGGTTCAGGTGCCCGGGTTGGCGCCCACGCCCACCAGGATCATCGAGGTGATCGCTCCCGCCGTTGCGGCTCGATCCCGCTTGCGCCCACACAGCCGGTCCGCGGTACCGAGAAACCACGTCATGCCAACGACCGATTGGACCAGCACGCTGACATCGAAATCCTTGTGCCGCCACGCCGGAAGGTTCGCCTCGACGACATGCTCGACTTCTCTCAGGGAGGGGTCGATACGATTGCGGAAATACTCCCCGGCGCGGTCTGCTTGACCGAATAGCATGACCCCCAGGAGCGGCCCGATGTCCTCCATGACACCCAGCAAGTCGTAGATGAACTGATAGGTGCGTTGGTGCATGACGGCACCAGTGTCATCGAACACCTCCGGGGGGTCGCCCGACAGCTCGACCAGTTTGCTGACCGCTTCTTCCAGAGGGCCCGCAACCGCCGCTTCGAACAACTCTTCCTTTGAGTCGAAATGGCGGTACAGCAAGGCCTCGTTCACGCCGGCCGCTGCGGCAAGGTCCCGGGTGCGGGCGCCGTCGAAACCTGACTGTTCAAAGACCGCGCGCGCAGAATCGATGATCTGTTCTCGACGCTCATCTGCTGAGAGGCGTGGCTGGGGATTCGAATTCGGAGCGCGGCCCCGTGGTGATTTCGGTTCCATCAGACATTCAACATGGTAAGTGAATACTTCACTTCTTGAGCATACATCCGGCACCGACGACCCTGGCCAGCAGACAACTCCCCGGATCACGGCCATCGCGTATGCGGTGGGTGACCAGCCTTCACTGTGCCGGCGAGCGCTCCGAGGTGGTCCTCCGCGCCGCCCGGACCGTGTCCGGCTCGGCGGCTCAGGTGGCCGGGAACTGCCCGGTGATGAGCCGGGCGACCTCGATGTACACCGGGATCCCGATCGTGACGTTGTAGGAGAACGTCAAGCCCAGCGACGCCGCCAACGGCAGGCTGGGGCTCGCCTCGGGGATCGCCAGCCGTTGCACCGCCGGGACGGCAATGTAGGACGCCGCGCCGCACAGCACCGCGAACAGCACGTAACTACCGGGCTGGAACTGAGTGTGGGTGAGCTGGGAGTAGGTGTGGGCGACGGTGATACCGAGCACCGCGAACACGTTCGGTGCCAGCAGACCGAAGAAGATGAAGCCGCGGCCCGCTGACTTCAGGTCCCGCAATTTACGGGAGGCGGTCATACCCATCTCGAGCAGAAACAGGCTGAGCACCCCCTGGAAAGCCGTGATGAAGAAGGTGTTGTCGTCATGCACCACCTTCTCGCCCTGCAGCCCGCTGATGAAGCCGACCGCGATGCCGCCGAACAGCAGGTACAGGCCGGGGTTGAGGAGCACCTCGCGGATCAACGCCGGGGAGGCGGTCGGCGTCGGATTCGGTGGAACCTCGCGCCAGTCGGTGTGCTCACGCTTCTCCAGCGCGATCTCGACTTCCATCTCGATGGCCTCTTCGAGGGGCGTCTCGGGGTCGTGCAACGGGGCGACCACCGCCGGCTCCAGGGTGGCGTGCGGGTCGTAGCCGGGCTCGTCGGGCATCACGCCGGTCGGTGACATCCCGCGCCGGCGCAACCGCGCCACCAGGTACAGCGCCACCAGGCAGCCCGGTGTCTCCATGATCGCCAGCATCACCGGCATATAACCGTCGAATGCCAGACCCATGGCGGTCAGCACACCCACACAGGTGGCGAATGTCCCGGCTGAATCCGAGCCGTAATAGCCGGCGACGGTCGCGGTATCGACCCGCCGCATTGACGTCATCCGCCGCAGCAGCCAGTACGCGGCGAACCCGATCACCGTGTTGGTGAAGAAGCCCAGCACCATGAAGCCGATCACTCGCCCGATGCTCGACGCGTCGATCGCGGCGAGTTCCTCACCGCCGTGCCAGCCGATGGCCAGCAGCAGATACAGCGTCAGTCCCTGATAGATCACATAGGGAAATTCGAACTCCACCTTGAGCAGCGGGATCAGGAACCCGAGGTAGAAGAACAGCAGCAACGGCTTGAAGAGGTTGTGCAGGAAGTTCTCCAAGAACTCGTGCAGCATTCAGGTCTCCCTCAGGGCGAGCGATTGAGGCCAGGCGACGCTATGCCCGACGCGTGAACAGCATGACAACGCAGGTTGAACTCCGACGATCGGGACGCTGCCAGTCAGCTTCGAATTAATACGGTGCGCCCAGCAGATCTTCGAACACCGCGAGCGGGAATTGCATCGTTGCCGCTGCGACGTTGTCGACGCCGGTCTGAACCGCGTCGATGATCGTCGTCGGATCGCCGCTGAGCAGGGCTTCGGCGATGTGATAGATCGCCATCTGCGGTGCGGTGATGAAGTCACGCAGGTCGACGAAAAGCTCGGTGAGCAGGCCGGGATCCTGCGGTACCGGCTGGCCGTCCCAGCTGACCAAGGTCCAGCCGTCCTCCGGGTTGCCCCGGATCTCGACGATGCCGGTGTAGGGCAGCAGCTCGCCGGTGGTCAGCGCCTCGTTCAAAATGAGACCGAAGTCGGGGTTGTCGACGTTCATCAACGCCCAGATCGCGATCGACCCTTCGTGGGAGAACACCGCGTCGGTGACCTCATCACCGCCGCCGGCCCCGGCGTAGATCGTTGCAATTGCGTCGCTGAAGCGGTCCTCGAACACCATCCCGTTGCTGTCGGCCGAGCCCAGCTGCGGGACGAAATACAAGCCGAGCGTCCACAACATCGGAGCCGCCGCATACAGGGCCGCCCCCAGCGGCAGGCCCGCCACGTTCAGCGGCAGCCCGGCGAAGATACCGGCGTCGATCTCGTTGAGGCTGGGGACCTCGTGCACCGGCAAGCCGAGCAGGGTCGCCAACGGGTCCGCGGTCTCCTGCGCCCGGGTCATCGCAGAGGCATAGATGCCGTCGATGCCGTAACCCTGCAGCAGGTGCGCCACGTCGTACGCCTGTCGCCAACCGTCGGCGGTGAGCGGCGGTCCCGGCACCTCGTTGTTGATCACCAGGTTGTCGCCGGCTTCCCCGTGCCGCACCAGGTCCAGGGTGATCGCCTCCGCGGCCCATGCCGCCGGGGCGGTGAACACGACGACCGCGGGCAGCGCGGCAGCGCCGCAGCGGAGTCGCCGCGGGGTGGGCATCGCAGGCCGGCCCTACGGCTCGCAGATCACCACCGGGATCACCCGGTCGGTCCAGGACTGGTAGTCGTCGAACGAGGAGTACATCGCGACCAGCTCCGGCCAGTAGCGGTCCCGCTCGGCCTGGGTGGCGTCGCGCGCGGTCAGTGTCAGCACCTCTTTTTTGATCTGCACCGACACCGCCGGGTTGGCCTTGAGATTGAGGTACCACATCGGGTTGTTGGTGCGGCCGCCCTGCGAGGCCACCAGCACCACCCGGTCACCGTCACGCAGAAACAGCAGCGGACTGACCCGCGGCTGCCCGGTCTTGCGACCGGTGGTGGTCAACAGCGCGACCGGCGCTCCCTGCAGGAAGCTACCGCCGAGCCTGCCGCCCGTCGCCTTATAGGCCCAGGCGTTGATCCGTGACATCCATTTGATGAAGACACCGGTGCCGGCGGCGTTCAGTGCGCGTGGCGCGTCGGCCATCGGGGCTCCCTACTCGTGCTGCTCGCTAGTCCTGCTTGATGAACGGACGCATGGTGGCCCGGATGTGGTGGATCCTGCCATCGGAGGCCGGAATCACAAAGGTCTCGTCGACGTGCGTGCAGACCCGGCGGCCGGCCAGCGACGGCTTGGTGATCACGTCGAACTTCGCCCGCACCTCGTCGCCGACGACGCTGAACTCCGGTGTGGACACCGCGCCGATCAGCCGGAACTGCGGCCCGCGGTTCAGGCTGCGGCGCAGGTGATCTCCGGAGAAGCCGGTTTTCAGCCCGGCCTCGATGCGGACACATTCCGGGGCGAACGGAACGTCGTCGGCCTGATGGCTGACCAGCGCGTTGATATAGGCCAGGGCGGCCGCGATGCGGTCCGCATCGGAAAACGCCATGGACGGCTCAGATCCGCTCGATGATGGTGCCGGTCGACAGCGCCCCGCCGGCGCACATGGTGATCAGCGCGGTGGACTGGTCGGTGCGCTCCAGCTCGTGCAGGGCGGTGGTGATCAGCCGGCTGCCGGTGCTGCCCACCGGGTGGCCCAGCGCGATCGCACCACCGTTGACGTTGACCCGGTCCATGTCGGCGTTGTGCACGCGCGCCCAGGACAACACCACCGAGGCGAAGGCCTCGTTGATCTCGACCAGGTCGATATCGCCCATCTTCATGCCGGCCTTTTCCAGCACCTTCGCGGTCGACTGCACCGGGCCGTCCAGGTGGTAGTAGGGCTCGGCGCCCACGTTGGCCTGCGCGATGATCCGGGCCCTGGGAACGAAGCCTTGCGCTCGTGCCACGGACTCATCCATCCACAGCACCGCGGCGGCACCATCGGAGATCTGCGACGACGTGCCGGCGGTGTGGATGCCGCCCTCCATCACCGGCTTGAGCTGGCTCAAGCCCTCCAGGGTGGTGTCCCGCAGACCCTGGTCGCGGGTCACCGGCGCCAACTCGGCGGTCGGCTGCTTGTTCTCGTCGAGCACCGGTGCGGTGATCGGGGAAATCTCGCGGTCGAACCGGCCCTCGGCCCAGGCCTGCTTGGCCTTGCGCTGGGAGTCGAAGCCGAGCTGGTCGATGTCGGCGCGGGTGATGCCCCGGCGCTGCGCGATCCGCTCGGCGGCCTCGAACTGGTTGGGCATGTCGATGTCCCACGACGCGGCCCGGATGGCGGCGCGGTCGGGGCCGGCGTTCGCGCCCAGCCCGACCCGGCTCATCGCCTCGATCCCGCAGGCGATGCCGACGTCGATGGCGCCCACCGAGATCAGCCCGGCGATCAGGTGGTTGGCCTGCTGAGCGCTGCCGCACTGGCAGTCGATGGTGGTGGCGCCCACGTGGTCGGGTAGACCCGCGGTCAGCCAGGCCACCCGGCTGATGTTGTTGGACTGCTCGGCGAACTGCGTCACGCAGCCGCCGATGACCTGTTCGACCTCGCCGGGGTTGATACCGGCCTTCTCGACCAGCGCCTTCTGGACCGCGCCCAGCAGTTCGGTGGCATGCAGACCTGAGAGCCACCCGTTCCGCTTGCCGATCGGGCTGCGGGTGGCTTCGACGATGACAGGATTACCCATGCGGCCAGGCTAGAACACGTTTCATTACTCTGACAAGCGAGGATCGTCTCGCGCCTTTTGTCTGCGGTGGAGGCATGTTTTACTGGCACTAGAACACGTCGTCCAGTGGTGCGATGAGTTCCAGTGGTTCTATGAGAGTTCCGCAGCGATACAAACGAGCAGGAGTCCCGTCATGTCCAGCCTTCCCCAAGGATTCGACTTCCTCAACCCCGACGTCATCGTTGAGGGCGTGCCGGACGAGGAGTTCGCCCTGCTCCGCAAGACGGCGCCGGTGACGTGGGTCGAGCAAGCCCCTGGCAAAGGCGGCGGATTCCACGACGGCGGCTACTGGGCGATCACCAAGCACGCCGACGTCAAGGAGGTGTCGCTGCGCAGCGACGTCTTCTCCAGCTACGAGAACGGCGTGATCCCGCGCTTCCCCGACGACATGCAGCGGGAGAACATCGAGGTTCAGCGGTTCGTGATGCTCAACATGGACGCGCCGCACCACACCCGGCTGCGCCGGATCATCTCCCGCGGGTTCACCCCGCGGGCCATCAACCGGCTGCGCGACGAGCTGCACGAGCGCGCCCAGGCGATCGTCAAGGAAGCGGCCGCCGCCGGCTCCGGCGACTTCGTCGAACAGGTGTCGTGCGAGCTGCCGCTGCAGGCGATCGCCGGGCTGCTCGGGGTGCCGCAGGAGGACCGCGACAAGCTGTTCCAGTGGTCCAACGAGATGACCAGCAGCGAGGACCCCGAATACGCCGACATCGACCCGCAGGCCTCCTCGGTCGAGCTGATCACCTACGCGATGCAGTTGGCCGCCGCCAAAGCGGAGAACCCGGGCGAGGACATCGTCACCACGCTGATCAACGCGGACATCGACGGCGAGAAGCTCTCCGACGACGAGTTCGGCTTCTTCGTGGTGATGCTGGCGGTGGCCGGCAACGAGACCACCCGCAACTCGATCACCCACGGCATGATCGCGTTCGCCGAACACCCCGAGCAGTGGGAACTGTTCAAGAAGGAGCGCCCGCAGACCGCCGCCGACGAGATCGTCCGCTGGGCTTCCCCGGTGATCTGCTTCCAGCGCACCGCGCTGGAGGACTACGAGCTGTCCGGGGCGCAGATCAAGAAGGGCCAGCGGGTGGTGATGTTCTACCGCTCGGCGAACTTCGACGACGAGGTCTTCGAGAACCCGTTCAACTTCAACATCCTGCGCGACCCCAACCCGCACGTCGGATTCGGCGGTACCGGCGCGCACTACTGCATCGGGACACACCTGGCGCGGTTGACCATCGACCTGATCTTCAATGCGGTCGCCGACCATGTTCCGGACCTGGCGCCGCTGGCCCAGCCGGAGCGGCTGCGCTCGGGCTGGCTCAACGCGATCAAGCACTGGCCGATGGACTACACCGGCAAATGCCCGGTGGCCCACTAGGTTTCTCACTACGTTAAGGAGATTTGGGTGGATTTCACTCCAGATCCGACACAGCAGGCTGTCGCCGACGTGGTCACGTCGGTGCTGGATCGGGACAACAGCTGGGACGCGCTGGTCGCCGGCGGTGTGACCGCACTGCCGGTGCCGGAACGTCTTGGCGGTGACGGCGTCGGCTTGGCCGAGGTAGCGACCGCGCTCACCGAGATCGGCCGGCACGGCACGATCAGCCCGGCGCTGGCGACTCTTGGTCTGGGTGTGCTGCCGCTGCTGGACCTGGCCTCCGACGAGCAGCAGGACCGCTACCTGGCCGGTGTGGCCAAGGGCGCGGTGCTGACCGCCGCGCTCAACGAGCAGGGCACTGCCCTGCCGGAGCGCCCGGGCGTGACGCTGGCCGGGAATCGACTGTCGGGCACCAAGGTCGGTGTTCCCTACGCCGACCAGGCCGAGTGGATTCTGGTGACCGCCGACAGCGGTGTCGCGGTGGTGTCGGCCCGCGCCGACGGCGTCGCGGTGACCAAGACGCCGACGTCCAACGGATCCGACGAGTACGTGGTGGTATTCACCGACGCCGAGGTCGACGCCGTGCTCGACGGCGCTTCCGCGCCTCGGGTCAATCAGCTGGCGCTGGCCATGATCGGTGCCTTCGCCGCCGGCCTGGTCGCGGGGGCGCTGCGGCTGACCGCCGACTATGTCGGTGGCCGTGAGCAATTCGGCAAGCCGCTGTCCACCTTCCAAACCGTCGCCGCCCAGCTCGCCGAGGTCTACATCGCCTCGCGGACGCTGACCCTGGCCGCGACGTCGGTGGTGTGGCGGCTTTCCGAGGGCCTTGACTCCGATGACGACCTGGCTGTGCTCGGTTACTGGATCACGTCGCAGGCCCCGCCGGTGATGCAGATCTGCCATCATCTGCACGGCGGCATGGGTATGGACGTCGACTACCCGATGGATCGCTACTTCTCCTCGATCAAGGACCTGACCCGCGTCCTGGGTGGGCCCTCGTATCGTCTTGATTTGGTAGGAGCGCAATGTTCGTCGATCTGACACCTGAGCAGCGCAAGCTGCAAGCCGAACTGCGGGAGTACTTCGCCAACCTGATCTCGTCCGACGAGGCCAAGGCGATGCAATCCGACCGGCACAATGCGGCCTACCGGACGGTCATCAAGCGGATGGGCTCCGACGGCAAGCTCGGTGTGGGCTGGCCCAAGGAGTTCGGTGGACTGGGCTTCGGCCCGATCGAACAGCAGATCTTCGTCAACGAAGCTCACCGGGCCGAGGTGCCGCTGCCTGCCGTCACGCTGCAGACCGTCGGACCTACCCTGCAGGTGTTCGGCAGCGAAGCGCAGAAGAAGAAGTTCCTGCCGGCGATCCTGGCCGGGGAGGTGCACTTCGCGATCGGCTACACCGAACCGGAGGCGGGCACCGACCTCGCGTCGTTGCGCAGCACCGCTGTTCGGCATGGCGACGAATACATCGTCAACGGGCAGAAGGTGTTCACCACCGGCGCCCACGATGCCGACTACATCTGGATGGCCTGCCGGACCGATCCGACCGCGGTGAAGCACAAGGGAATCTCGATCCTGATCGTCGACACCAAGGATCCCGGCTACTCGTGGACGCCGATGATCCTGTCCGACGGGGCGCATCACACCAACGCCACCTACTACAACGACGTCCGCGTCCCGGCCGATATGCTGGTCGGCGAGGAGAACGGCGGCTGGCGGCTGATCACCACTCAGCTCAACAACGAGCGGGTGATGCTCGGACCGGCCGGCCGATTCGCCGGCATCTACGACCGGGTGCGCGACTGGGCGGCACGGCCCGGCGGCGACGGCGTCACACCGATCGAGCACGACGACGTCAAGCGGGCCCTCGGCGAACTCCACGCCACCTGGCGGATCAACGAACTGCTGAACTGGCAGGTTGCCGCGGCGGGCGAAACCATCGACATCGCCGATGCCGCGGCGACGAAAGTGTTCGGTACCGAACGCATTCAGCGGGCCGGCCGGCTGGCCGAGGAGATCGTCGGCAAGTACGGCAACCCGGCGGATCCCGACACCGCCGAACTCCTCAGCTGGCTGGACAGTCAGACCAAACGCAACCTGGTGATCACATTCGGAGGGGGAGTGAACGAGGTGATGCGCGAGATGATCGCCGCTTCCGGTCTCAAGGTGCCGAGGGTGCCCCGATGAGCTCCCCAGACCTGCAGGTCGAGATCGACAAGGTCAAGGCGGCCGGAAGCAGCAAGCCACGAGTCGGCCGTGATCCGGTGAATCAGCCGATGATCCATCACTGGGTCGACGCGATCGGTGACAAGAACCCGATCTACGTCGACGAGGCGGCCGCCGTGGCCGCTGGTCACCCCGGCATCGTCGCCCCACCGGCGATGATCCAGGTGTGGACCATGATGGGTCTGGGCGGCGTGCGGCCCGACGACGACCCGCTCGGCAAGATCCTCGAATTGTTCGACAGCGCCGGCTATGTCGGGGTGGTCGCCACCAACTGTGAACAGACCTACCATCGCTACCTGCGACCCGGCGAGGAGGTCAGCGTTACCGCCGAGCTGACCGATGTCGTCGGTCCCAAGCAAACCGCTTTGGGCGAGGGCTATTTCATCACCCAGCGCATCGCTTGGCAGGTCGGTGACGAGGACGTCGCCGAAATGATGTGGCGCATGATGAAATTCGTGCCCCGCGACGCCGCCGCTAACGACACGTCCGTCGTCGCGGTGCCCGAGGATCTCGACCCCGACAAGCTGATGCGGCCGGCGACGTCCCGCGACTCCAAGTTCTTCTGGGACGGCGTCAACGCGCACGAGCTGCGCATCCAGCGCCGACCGGACGGCAGCCTGCAGCATCCCCCGGTGCCCGCCGTCTGGCTCGACAAGACCGAGCAGACCGACTACGTGGTGGCCGCCGGGACCGGCACGGTGTTCAGCTTCGTGGTGCACCACGCCCCGAAGGTGCCCGGCCGCACCCTGCCCTTCGTGATCGCCCTGGTCGAACTCGACGAGGGTGTGCGGATGCTCGGCGAGCTCCGCGACGTCGACCCCGCCACTGTGGAGATCGGAATGCCGGTTAGCGCAACCTTTATCGACTTCCCCGCCAGCGACACCGGGCCCGCCTGGACGTTGTACGCCTGGGAGCCGCGAGCATGAGCGCGCCTACTGTCGAGGTTGGCGCCAAGCTGCCCGAACTCAAGCTGTACGGCGACCCGACATTCATCGTTTCGACGGCGATCGCCACCCGCGACTACCAGGATGTGCACCACGACCGGGACAAGGCGCAGGCCAAGGGATCCAAAGACATCTTCGTCAACATCCTCACCGACACCGGCCTGGTGCAGCGCTACATCACCGATTGGGCGGGCCCGCAAGCGCGGATCCGTTCGATCGGACTGCGCCTGGGTGTGCCGTGGTACGCCTACGACACGGTGACCTTCGCCGGCGAGGTGACGGCGGTCGAGAACGGGCTGATCACTCTGAAAGTGGTGGGCAGCAACAGCCTTGGCGACCATGTCATCGCCAACGCGACCTTGACGATCGGAGATGCGTAGATGTCGGCGACGTCAGGGATGTCCCGCGAGCTGTCCGGAAAAGCCGCGATCGCCGGTATCGGTGCCACCGACTTCTCCAAGGACTCCGGGCGCAGCGAGCTGCGGTTGGCTGCCGAGGCGGTGCTGGACGCGCTCGACGACGCGGGCCTGACCCCGGCCGACGTCGACGGCATGGTCACGTTCACGATGGACTCCAACCTGGAGACCGCCGTTGCCCGCTCCACCGGGATCGGGGAGCTGACGTTCTTCTCCCAGATCGGTTACGGCGGCGGTGCGGCCGCGGCAACCGTGCAGCAGGCGGCGCTGGCGGTGGCCACCGGCGTGGCCGAAGTGGTGGTGGCTTACCGAGCTTTCAATGAGCGCTCGGAGTTCCGGTTCGGCCAGGTGATGACCGGCCTCACCGTCAACGCCGATTCCCGGGGTGTGGAGTACAGCTGGTGCTACCCGCACGGTTTGAGTACTCCGGCTGCGTCGGTGGCGATGATCGCTCAACGCTACATGCACGAATATGGCGCGACCAGCGCGGATTTCGGGGCGGTGTCGGTAGCCGATCGCAAGCACGCCGCGACCAACCCCAAGGCGCATTTCTACGGTAAGCCGATCACCATCGAGGACCACCAGAATTCCCGGTGGATCGCCGAGCCGCTGCGACTGCTGGACTGCTGTCAGGAGACCGACGGCGGGGTGGCGATCGTCGTCACCACCCCGGAACGGGCCAAGGACCTCAAGCATCGGCCGGCGGTCATCGAGGCCGCGGCCCAGGGTTCCGGCGAGGACCAGTTCACCATGTACTCCTACTACCGCGACGAACTCGGGCTGCCCGAGATGGGTCTGGTCGGTCGCCAGCTGTGGGCACAATCGGGTCTGTCGCCCGCCGACATCCAAACCGCGATCCTCTACGACCATTTCACCCCGTACACACTGCTGCAGCTCGAAGAGCTCGGCTTCTGCGGCCGCGGCGAGGCGAAGGACTTCATCGCCGGCGGCGCCATCGAACTCGGTGGCCGGTTGCCGATCAATACCCACGGCGGACAGCTCGGTGAGGCCTACATCCACGGCATGAACGGCATCGCCGAAGGGGTCCGGCAGCTGCGCGGCACCTCGGTCAACCAGGTCGACGGCGTCGAGCATGTGCTGGTCACCGCCGGCACCGGCGTCCCGACGTCGGGTTTGATCCTGGGCTGATTTCTTCGCCGATTTCTTCGCCGAGCAGACGCAAATGTGCCCTTAATAAGGCGTCTAACGGCACATTTGCGTCTGCTCGCGCGAGCGGCGTCAGTCGCCGGAATCGCTGTGCACCATTTGGTCGGGGCAGTAGGACCGCACCGCGATCCCGACGAACTTTTCCGCCAGCTCCGGCGTCAGCTCGGGGTTGCGGGCCCGCAAGATCATGACGACCTGTGGCGCCGACTGGTTGCCGGTGATCAGGCGGCACACCGTCATGGCGGTGACCACCACCTCATTGGGATCTTGGTAGGTGATACCCGCCGCCGTCAGGGACTCCCGGAACTGCGCGTCGATGTCGGGATCGGCGTGCGCGGGTCCGGCCACACCGATCAGAACGGATACGCCAACCAACGCCAGTCGCAGTTTCACCGATCCTCCCGGCCTTACAGCGTGGAAAACCCAGGATATCTGCTGTCGGTTGGTCGAGTGTGAAGTTGCGCTCACGCTCGGCGACAAGGAGAGAGAACTAGGCGTACACCAACTCCACGTCGTTGAGGACGGCGGCGTTGTCGCGCGACGGTGCAACAACATTAGCCACCAGCCGGTCATCCTGGCGCCAGATCGCCGCCCGCAAGGTCTCGCCGGGGAACACCACGCCGGCGAACCGGGCGCCGAAGGAGCGCACCGCGCCGGCGTCGCCGTCCAGCACCGTATCGACGATGGCCTTGCAGGTCATGCCGTAGGTGCACAGGCCGTGCAGGATCGGCCGGTCGAAACCGTTGGCGGCAGCGAACTTCGGGTCCGAATGCAGGGGGTTGCGGTCACCGCAGAGCCGGTACAGCAGCGCCTGCTGCGGCAGGGTCGGGATGTCGACCTCGAAGTCCGGGGCCCGGTCCGTGTGGGCGGTGGCCGCGGAATTTCCAGCCGGCCCACGCTCGCCGCCGAATCCGCCCTCGCCGCGGGCGAAGATGGACCGGTTCTGGGTCCACAATAGGGTGCCGTCGGTGCTGGTCACCGACGTTTCCAGATCAACCACCGCGGCCTTGCCCTTGTCCCAGACCCCCACGATGCGGCTGATCGCGCGGGCGCTGCCCGACGGCGGCAGCGGCGCGGGAACGGTCACCTTCTCCGAGGCGTGCAGCACTTTGCCCAGATCGATCTCGACGCCCGGCCAGCTGACCTTGGGCGGATCCACCTCGTTGAACGACGCGGCCACACAACCGAACGTCGGCAACACCTGCGGGGTGCGATCCACCACGTAGCTCAGTTCCCGGACGTCCATCGGATCGCTACCGGCGCCCAGCCCCAGGTTGTAGAGCTGCACGTTGGTGGCGGTCCAGGAAAACTCGACCGCGCCGAACTCGGCGCCGATCGCTACATCGAGATCGATAGGCATAACTAGGCCCTCTCGGATTGTGAGCCGGCGATGTGCAGCGCCGCCAGGTAACCGAATGTCATCGCCGGTCCGATCGTGCCACCCGGACCCGGGTAGGTGTGGCCCATCACCGGGGAGCTGACGTTGCCGGCGGCGTAGAGACCCGCGATGACGCTGTCGTCGTCACGCAGCGCCCGGCCGTTGATGTCGGTGCGGATGCCGCCCTTGGTGCCCAGGTCGCCGGGAACCATCTTGGCCGCGTAATACGGTCCGTGGTTGATCTCGCCGAGGTTGGGGTTCGGTTTGTTGGTCGGGTCCCCGTAGTAGCGGTCATAGGCGCTCTCGCCGCGGTGGTAGTCCTCGTCGACGCCGGAACGAGCGAAGCCGTTGAAGCGCTGAACGGTTTCAACGAAGGCTTCGGCAGGCAGCCCGGTCTTGGCGGCCAGCTCTTCGAGGGTGTCGGCCGAGACGATCACCCCGGACTCCGACCACTTCTTCGGAATCCGCTGCCCCGGCTGCAATCCGGCGAAGATGTAACGGTTGCGGTAGCGCTGGTCGAAGACCAGCCAGGCCGGGACGTTCTCGCCGGGACCGGGGCCCTGCCCGTACTGGCCGCCGTACATGTGATGGCACGCCTCGACGTACGGCATCGACTCGTTCATGAACCGCTTGCCGGCCATATTGACGATGATCGACCCCGGGGAGTTGCGCTCCGACAAGGCGAACCACGGCGCGCCCGGCAGCGGAACGGTCGGCCCCCACCAGGCGTCCTCCATGATCTCCAGTGCCGCACCGAGCTTCTCGCCGGCCAGGATGCCCTCGCCGGTGTTGGCCTTGGCACCGACGGTCCACTCGGTGGTGATCGGGGCGCGCTGGTATTTGGTCCGCATCTGCTCGTTGTGTTCGAACCCGCCGCTGGCCAGGATGACACCCCGCCGCGCCCGGATCAGCTGCGGCTCATCGGATGCCGGCGCACTGGTGTCGCGGACATACACGCCGCGCACCACACCGTCCTCGACGTACAGGTCGGTCAGTGCGGTGTTCAGCTGCACCGGGACCCCGGCCTTCTGCAGGCCGATACGCAGCGGTGCGATCAGGGCACGGCCCATGCCGACCAGGTTCTTGCCGGTCGCCTGCGCCCACATGGTGCGCGCACCCACCTTGAGGCTGCGCAGCACGCCGCGCGGGTGGCGCTTGAGTTGATTGAGCCGCACGTAGTCCTGCTGCATCACCACCACATTGAGCGGCACCTTGCCGTACGCCGGCTCCAGACCCGGCAGGTCGGCGCCGAGCTTGCGGGCATTGAACGGCTTGGGCTCGATGGAACGGCCGGTGGGCTTGCCGCCGGGGGTTTCCGGGTAGTAGTCCGCGTAACCCGGAACCCAGCACATCTTCAGCGGCGAGTTCTTGAGCACGAACGACAGCATCTCCGGCCCGCGCTGCAGATAGGTGTCGATCTTCTCGACGGGAACGACGTCGCCGATGATCGCGTGCAGGTACTGACGTGCCGCCTCGGGCGTGTCCTTGACCCCATAACGCTTGAGGACCTGGTTGTTGGGAATCCACACTCCGCCACCGGAACGGGCGGTGGAGCCGCCGTAGTGCGGCGCCTTCTCGACGACTACTGTTGAGAGTCCCTGGTGAGCGGCGGTCAGCGCAGCAACCATGCCCGCGCCACCACTGCCGACCACGACGACGTCGTACTCCTGACTTGTCATGTAGAACACGTTATAGAATTGCCTCGGTCGAGCGCTACTTGCCCGGTCACAACGATGAGAGGACTTTGCGAAAATGCTCAGCGACCAGATCCGCGACCAGCTCGCCGCCGACCTGGCGCAGGCCGAACGCAGCAGGGTCCCGATCTCGCCGCTGACCGCCGCATATCCCGACATCGACGTCGTCGACGCCTACGAGATTCAGCTGATCAACATCCGCCAGCGGGTCGCCGAGGGCGCCCGCGTGGTGGGCCACAAAGTCGGTCTGTCGTCGCTGGCCATGCAGCAGATGATGGGCGTCGACGAACCCGACTACGGGCACCTGCTCGACGAGATGCAGGTTTTCGAAAGCACCCCGGTCAAGGCGTCGAACTACCTGTATCCGCGGGTCGAGGTCGAGGTGGCGTTCATCCTGGCCGCCGACCTGCCGGGTGCCGGCTGCACCGAAGAGGACGTGCTCGCGGCCACCGCGGCCCTCGCCCCGGCGATCGAGCTGATCGACACCCGGATCACCGACTGGAAGATCAAGCTGTGCGACACCATCGCCGACAACGCGTCCTCGGCCGGCTGGGTGCTCGGCGAGCAGCGGGTGTCGCCGGGCGACCTCGACGTCAAGTCCATCGGCGCGACGCTGACCCGCAACGGTGAGCTGGTCGCCGAAGGTCGCAGCGACGCGGTGCTGGGCAACCCGGCCACCGCGGTGGCATGGCTGGCACGCAAGGTGGAGAGCTTCGGCGTGCGGTTGAAGGCGGACGACGTCGTCCTGCCCGGCACCGCCACCCGGGCTTTCGACGTCCACGCCGGCGACGATGTCGTCGCCGATTTCGCCGGACTGGGTTCGGTCCGGCTGAGTTTCGAATAGAGGAGAGCGTCCATGGCTACAAAGGCGTCGGTTGCGATTGTTGGGTCGGGGAATATCAGTACTGATCTGTTGTACAAGTTGTTGCGGTCGCAGTGGTTGGAGCCGCGGTGGATGATTGGTATTGATCCGGAGTCGGAGGGTTTGGCGCGGGCGCGCAAGTTGGGGTTGGAGACTTCGGCGCAGGGTGCGGATTGGTTGTTGGCGTTGGAGGAGAAGCCGGATTTTGTGTTTGAGGCGACTAGCGCCTATGTGCATAGGGCGTATGCGCCCAGGTATGAGGCGGCCGGGATCCGGGCCATCGACCTGACGCCGGCGGCGGTGGGTCCGGCGGTGATTCCGCCGGCGAATCTGCACGAACACGTGGATGCACCGAACGTGAACATGATCACCTGTGGGGGGCAGGCGACGATTCCGATTGTGTATGCGGTGTCGCGGGCGGTCACCGAGCAGGGCGGGGTGGTGCCGTATGCGGAGATCGTGGCCAGTGTGGCCAGTGTGTCGGCGGGGCCGGGGACGCGCGCCAACATCGATGAGTTCACCAAGACCACCTCGGCGGGTGTGCAGACCATCGGTGGTGCGCAGCGCGGTAAGGCGATCATTATTTTGAATCCGGCGGATCCGCCGATGATCATGCGCGACACCATTTTCTGCGCGATCCCCGAGGACGCCGACCGGGACGCGATCACCGCGTCGATCAAAGAGGTGGTCGCCCAGGTGCAGACGTATGTGCCGGGCTACCGGCTGCTCAACGAGCCGCAGTTCGACGAGCCGTCGGTGGTCAACGGCGGCAACCACGTCGTTACGACGTTCGTCGAGGTGGAGGGGGCGGGGGATTATCTGCCGCCGTATGCGGGGAATCTGGACATCATGACCGCGGCCGCCACCAAGGTCGGCGAAGAAATCGCCAAGGAGATGGCTTCGGCTACCACAGGAGGACGGTCATGACATCGATCTGGGATGTGCGGATCACCGACACCAGCCTGCGCGACGGGTCGCATCACAAACGTCACCAGTTCAGCACCGAGGAGGTCGCCGCGATCGTGGCGGCGATCGATGCGGCCGGGGTGCCGGTCATCGAGGTGACCCACGGTGATGGGTTGGGCGGGTCGAGCTTCAATTACGGGTTCTCCAAGACCCCCGAGCAAGAGCTGATCAAGCTGGCGGCGCAAACCGCCCGCGACGCCAGGATCGCGTTTTTGATGCTGCCCGGCGTGGGCACCAAAGAGGACATCAAAGCTGCGCAGGACAATGGCGGCTCGATCTGCCGGATCGCGACGCACTGCACCGAGGCCGACGTCTCCATCCAGCACTTCGGTCTGGCCCGGGAACTGGGTCTGGAGACGGTCGGGTTTTTGATGATGGCGCACACCGTCACCCCGGAGAAGCTCGCCGGCCAGGCGCGGATCATGGCTGATGCGGGCTGTCAGTGTGTGTATGTGGTGGATTCGGCGGGTGCGCTGGTGCTCGAAGGGGTGCGGGACCGGGTTCAGGCGTTGGTCGCCGAGCTCGGTGAGGACGCCCAAGTCGGGTTCCACGGGCACGAGAACCTCGGGCTCGGCGTCGCCAACTCGTTGGAGGCGGTGCGGGCCGGGGCCAGACAGATCGACGGGTCGGTGCGCCGGTTCGGGGCGGGTGCGGGTAACGCGCCGGTGGAGGCGTTGATCGGGGTGTTCGACAAGGTCGGTGTCAAGACCGGCATCGATTTCTTCGATATCGCCGATGCGGCCGAGGAGGTGGTGCGCCCGGCGATGCCGGCCGAATGCGTGTTGGACCGCAACGCCCTGATCATGGGCTATTCGGGGGTGTATTCCAGCTTCCTCAAACACGCCGTGCGCCAGGGCGAACGCTACGGGGTACCCGCCCACGAACTGCTACACCGGGCCGGGCAACGCAAACTCATCGGCGGCCAAGAAGACCAACTCATCGACATCGCCCTCGAAATCCAACGCGAACAAGCCGCCGCCAAGTAGCGGTTTCGGCGTCGGCCGCCCCGGGTGCTGCCATTCGCGCCGGCCAGCCACAGCTGAAAGGTCGACCGGGATCGCGGGTACCGTTGGTTGGTGATGGCCAACGGAAGGAGCTTCGCGATGAAGACCAAGGCTGTCGTCGCCGCGATGGCACTGATATTGGCTGGTGCGCCGCTGGCCAACGCCGCACCACCGCAGTGCGACCAGACCGTCGGCGATTCCGTCGACGCCTACCTGACCCGACACCCGGACATCAAGAAGGACTTGGCCGAACGGGGCCAGCAGGAGTCACCGGGTTCGCCCAACCCGGTGCTGGACTATCTCGAGCGGCACCCCGACGTGCGGCAGGCGCTGATCACGCTGTCCCAACAGTGCGTGTGACGGGCCCGGCTCAGACCCGCACCTGACGGGCGGGGCGAACCTCGATCGCGTCAATCGACAACGCGCGCCGCGCAATCCGCCACCCGGCATCGGTGCGGTGATACTCGTCGTCGTAGTGCAGGTACCAGACCAGGTCGGTGTAGCTGCCATCGCGTTGTGTCCAGTGGTGCGCGACCCCGGTGATGGCGCCGGTCGCACCCGAATTGGCCTCGGCATAGACCTCGCCGAGGATACCGTGATGAGTACGCAGCACGCCGCCCACCGCCGCCATCGCCGATCGCACCCCGACCAGTCCGACGTGGCGGATCTGGGGACCCAGATGTTCGGGTGGATCGGGCACCACCAGTTCCGCTGTGCCGGTGAACAACTGGGCCACCTCATCGAACCGTCTCGCATCGGTGCAGGCCGCGTAGCGGTGCACCAGATCCGACAATTCAAGGCGATCGGCGACCGTCAGCGTCATGGCATCGACCCTACGGCCCTTCGACGGCGAGCAGACACAAACTCGCACGTTCAAGCGGCGAATCGTGCGAGTTTGCGTCTGCTCGCCGGGGAAGGCGCGCGCCGCTAGAACGGTGAACGGAACAGGTACCGGCTGGTCGGCACCGTGTCGAGATTCCGGTCGGCCCCGAATGCCGACACACTTGCCAGCATCTGCGTCATCCGATCCTGCAGGTCGGCATCGTCGCGGGCGCCGTACCAGACATGCGGATCGGTCACCGCGGCGTCGGGGAAGAGTTCCTCGACGATTCCGTCGATGACGGGCGCATCGTGCGTCAGCGCCCGCACGACCACATTCTGGGTGTACCCGAAGGTCCCCTGGGTGGCGATCGCCACCGGAGTGTGGTTGATGTGCCAGGTGTGCAACCAGCTGCTCTGGTCCATCTCGGCCGGCCGGCGCAGCAACGCCACATTGGCCAAGCCCGGTGTGCGTTGCCCGTCGCCGGTATCCGGTGGCGGCATCGGCGCCGACTCGGTGACCAGGTAGGCGTCCGCCGCCTCGGCCTCGGCCGCCAGCAACGAAAGCGCCGACTGCGTCTGCGGACCGTAATACTGCTGGGTCCACAGGCTGATCACCGCGGCCGCAGGCGGATTCAGCGTCGTCAACACGATCAGGCTGTCCCGCACGGGTTCGTCGCGGACGTTCACTGCCAGCCCCGGCAGGCCCAGGTCGAGCAACTCCTGCGCGACGGGGCCGCGGATGCGCTGGCACCACTGCTCGTCGGACTCTGCTGTCCGCAGGATCACCACCACTTTTTCCACTGATCCGCTCCTATCGTGTTGCCGCGCGAAATGCCGCGACGAGTTCGCTCAGAAAGTCGGTTGCCGCGGTGATGTCACGGGGAATCGAGCACGTGACCCGTACGTCGGTCACGCCGGACGCGATGAGCGGCAGGGCCGACGCGACGGTTGCCGCGACGTCGACCGACCGGTCCGGCCGCTTGGCGGTGGTCGCATGGCCGAGCACCTGCAGCTCGCCCGGGTCGCCACCGAGTTCGGCGATCTTGGCCTTCATCGTCGCGATCGCCCCGGCCGGGTCGGCCACCGCCGGACCCCAGGGAATCCAGCCCCGCCCGAATCGGCTCAGCCGGCGGGCCACCGCATCGTTGACGGTGCCGCTCACCCAGATCGGAACCCCGCCGGCCTGAACCGGTTTGGGCATCTGATGGATTCCCTCGAACGACAACTCGGGAGACGCGTAAGCCCCGCGCTGCTGAGTCCACAGCACCTGGCACACCTCCAGGGTGTGGTCGAGCAACCGTCCGCGGCGTTCGAACGGCAAGCCGGCAGCCTCGTATTCCTCACGCTGCCAGCCCACCCCCACCCCCAAATCGAGTCGGCCGCCGGACAACACGTCCAAGGTCGATACCTGCTTGGCCAGTACCGCCGGGCGGCGCAGCGCGGCCAGCAGCACCGCGGTACCGAGCCGGATGCGGGTGGTTACCGCGGCCAACGCGGTAAGCACCGTCAACGGCTCCAACCATTGGCCGTCCACGCCGGTCGGCTGGCGGCCACCGGATGTCCCGCCCAGCGCGGGATTGGCGTAGGCATCCGGGTTCTCGCCGAACACGACATGATCGCTGACGACGACGCGGTCCACTCCCGCGGTGTCCATCGCCTGTCCCAGCGCCAGCATCGAACGCCAGTCGTGGTCGGGATCGTCGGTGAAGGTCCGCAGCTGCAGCGAAAGCTGCGGGGGCGCGACAGTGCGTGTCATGGTTCTCCTCACCCGAAATCGGGTTTCGTGCCGCCCAATTGGGCGGTCAGTGTATCGGCGGTTGTGGTCACCGCGCGCGCCCACTTGGTGATCTCACCGTCGGTCAGCGCCCGGCCGACCTGCAGCGACAGCACCATCACCTGGCGCCGATGATGGTCGAAGACGGGGGCGGCGATGACGCTGACATCCTGTCGGCGCCGTCCGGCCGGCTCATCGCGCAGATACACGCGTTCGCCGATGTCGGCAACGAGTTCACCCAGCAACGCCTGCAACTCGGTGGGCAGTGTCGCCGACACCCCAGCCATCAGCGCGTAAAGCCGTCGCCCGCCGGGCGTCAGACGTTCCACCAGATAGCCCGCCGACCGGCACTCGGCCACGACACGGTCAAGCCGGTCACTATCGGTCCGCAACGGAATGGTCGGTTCGCGGGCCAGCCAGCCGCGCAGCGCCTCGTCATCCCACAGTACGAACATCAACCCGACCGGAGGGGCGAACGGATAGCTCTGCCCGACGCGGACCGTCGGCTTGTCTCCCGGCGGCGCCACCAGCTCCAGCACCGTGATCCGGTCGTCCACCACCGCCGACAACGCGGCCGTCGTGGCGAAGGTGGTCGAGATCAACCGCAACTGCTCCCGCGCCGCCGGATTCACCCGCAGCGACTCCTGTGCGCTATGGCCGAGCCCGATCAACGCCGGCCCTAGGCCGTAGGTCTTGTCCCGCGCATCGCGGAGCAGGTAGCCCGCATCGGTCAACGCGGTCACGATGCCCAAACAGGTCGGCTTGCTCAGATCCAGCCGTCGGGCCAGCTCGGACAGCCCGAACCGGTCGTGCGGATGCTGCGCCAGGAAGTCCAGAATCGCCACCACCCGGGTGGTCGGCGGAGAAATCCGGCCGGACGAGTCGCCTGCGGGCATTCCAAAATCGTACCTGCAAAGTCCAGATATGTACCCGCTGGGATCGCGCTCGCCGTTGACTTGAGATTGGAACCCGTTCTAGTCTTCATTCGGAATCCCTACCGAGTCGGTTCAATAATGAACCAATACCCGAACTAGCTAAGGATGGGTCATGTACTCCCACCCGCTCACCGAGGCGATCGCCGAGGCCGAGAGGCTGGTCGCCGAGGCCCCGTTCATCGAGTCCGAGGCCGACCTGCTCGAAGGACTGCAGTACCTGGCCGGCGGAATATCCGCCTGCACGCATCTGGCCTTCGACTACGACCGCGACCACCCGTTCCTGCAATCGGGAACCGGTCCGTTCACCAAGATGGGCTTGGACAATCCCGACACGCTGTACTTCGGCACCCGGGTGTCGGCCGGGCACGAATATGTGGTGACCGGGCGGCGCGGCAGCACCACCGATCTGAGCTTCCAGCTGCTGGGCGGTGAATACACCGACGACAACGTGCCGGCCAGCCAGGCCGCCTTCGATGACCGCGAGCTCGACATCGCCGCCGACGGCAGCTTCCAGTGGCGAGTGGTTCCGACCAGCCCCGGCCAGTTGGTGATCCGCGAGGTGTACAACGACTGGGCGGCCCAGCGCGGCACGTTGGCGATCAGCCGCACCGACACCGCCGGTACCGCGCCGCCTGCGCTGACCCGTGAGCTCGTCGAAAGGCGTTATGCGGTAGCCGGAAAGCAGCTGATTCAGCGGGTGAAGACCTGGCTGGCGTTCCCGCAGTGGTTCTACCTCGACATCCCTGTCAACACGCTGGTGGCGCCGCGGCTGACTCCGGGCGGGCTAGCCACCCAGTATTCGTCGGTCGGTCACTTCGACCTCGCCCCCGAGCAGGCCCTGATCATCACGCTGCCGGTCACCGACGCGCCGTACCTTGGCTTCCAGCTGGGTAGCCTGTGGTACATCTCGCTGGACTACATCAACCACCAGACCTCGCTGAACGGCACTCAGGCGCAAGCCGATCCGGATGGCAAGATCCGTATCGTGGTCTCCGATATCAACCCGGGAGTGACCAACTGGGTCGAGACCCTGGGGCATCGTCGCGGCTTCCTGCAGTTCCGCTGGCAGCGGCTGTCGCGTGCGCTGACCGAAGCGGACGGCCCCACAGCGGAACTGGTCGACGTCGCGGCGGTGCCGGACAAGCTGCCGTACTACGCACACAACACGATTTCCGACGAAGACTGGCGGGCCCGGATCGCCGAGCGGCAGATCCACGTTGCGAACAGGATGCTGGGGTAGACATGGCTGGAATGCTTGACGGCAAGGTTGTGGTGATCAGCGGGGTCGGACCGGCCCTGGGCACCACGCTGGCGCTCCGATGCGCGGGGGAGGGCGCCGATCTGGTGCTGGCCGCCCGCACCGCCGAACGCCTCGACGAGGTGGCCAAACAGATCGCCGACACCGGCCGGCGCGCGGTGGCGGTCGGGACGGACATCACCGATGACGCCCAAGTCGCGAACCTGGTCGAGTCGTCCCTGGCGGCCTACGGCAAGATCGATGTGCTGATCAACAACGCGTTCCGGGTGCCGTCGATGAAGCCGTTCGCGGGCACCACATTCCAGCATATTCGCGATGCGATCGAACTCAGCGTGCTGGGTTCGCTGCGTCTCACCCAGGGTTTCACGCCGGCGCTGGCCGATGCCAAAGGCGCCGTCGTCAATGTGAACTCCATGGTGATCCGGCATTCCCAGCCGAAGTACGGCGCCTACAAGTTGACCAAGTCCGCGCTGCTGGCCATGTCGCAGACCCTGGCGTCCGAACTCGGCGAGCAAGGCATCCGGGTGAACTCCGTTGCCCCCGGCTACATCTGGGGTGACACCCTGAAGGGCTACTTCAACCATCAGGCCGGCAAGTACGGCACCACCGTCGAGCAGATCTACGCCGCCACCGCAGCCAACTCGGATCTCAAGCGGCTGCCGACCGAGGACGAAGTCGCCTCGGCGATCCTGTTCCTGGCCAGCGACTACGCCAGCGGCATCACCGGCCAGACCCTCGATGTCAACTGTGGGGAGTACAAGGCCTGATGAGCCAACGCACCAATGTCGCCACCGTCGAGGAGTTGCACGCCTCGGCTGCCAAGATGGTCGGCCTCGACGACTTCGGCGTCGACGACGACAACTACCGCGAAGCGCTGGGGATCCTGTTGGAGTCCTACCAGCGTGAGGCCAACCTGACCGAACTCGGCAGCAAGATGAACCGGTTCTTTCTGCGTGGCGCGCTGGTGGCCCGGTTGCTGTCGGAGGCGGGCTGGAAGCAGCACCCCGAGCATGCCGGCATCGCCATTGAGCGACCCATCTTCGTCACCGGGTTGCCGCGTACCGGAACTACCGCGTTGCACCGGTTACTCGGGGCGGACCCCGCGCATCAGGGTCTGCAGATGTGGCTGTCCGAGGTACCGCAGCCGCGCCCGCCGCGCGAAACCTGGGACTCCAACCCCGTCTACGAACAGATCCAGGCCCGGTTCGCCCGCCACCACGACGAGAATCCCGACTACACCGGCCTGCACTTCATGACCGCCGACGAACTTGAGGAGTGCTGGCAGCTGCTGCGACAGTCGCTGCACTCGGTGTCCTATGAGACGCTGGCGCATCTGCCGAGCTACGCGCACTGGCTGTCTCAGCAGGACTGGGGGCCGGCGTACCGGCGACACCGCCGCAACCTGCAGCTGATCGGCCTGAACGACGCAGACAAGCGGTGGGTGCTGAAGAACCCGAGCCACCTGTTCGCGTTGGACGCGATCATGGAGGTCTATCCCGACGCGCTGATCGTGCAGTGTCACCGCCCCGCCGAGACGATCATGGCGTCGATGTGTTCGCTGGCCCAGCACACCACCGCCGGCTGGTCGACGAGCTTTTCCGGCGCCCAGATCGGTGCCGACCAGATGGAAACCTGGTCGCGCGGCCTGGCGCTGTTCAACGCTCAACGAAGCCAACACGATTCGGCACAGTTCTGCGACGTGGACTACGGCGACTTCGTGGCCGATCCGGTGGGCGCCGTCGAGGGGATCTACCGTCACTTCGGTCTGTCGTTCAGCGACGACGCCCGCGCAGCGGTGCAGGCCAGCCACGCCGCCAGCAAGGAAGGCCCACGGGCGCCCAAACACACCTACTCGCTCAGCGACTACGGGCTGACCGCCGACGAGGTCAAGGAGCGGTTCGCCGGCCTGTAAGTACCTGGCGCGAGCAGACGCAAATGTGCCCATTTCGTGCCGAAATTGGGCACATTTGCGTCTGCTCGCCCAGAAAATTAGCCGTCGCCGGGGGCGGGTGCGCTGGAGAACTCCTCCAGGCAGCCCTCGGCGACCGCGTGCCGGATGCTGTCGGACAGCTTCGGGCAGGTCCGGGCGCAGCCGCTGTTTCCGCCGTCGGCCCGCAGCTCGGCAAACACCGCGCAGCGCTGCGTCGCCTCGGAATTCCACTGCACGGCGGTGTGTCCCGGCCCGAGTTTCTTCACCGTGACCGTGGCGTGGCAGAACCGGCAGTCCACCGGAACCAGACCCGAGGTCAGGTAGCGCTCACGGTCCTGCCGGGTGGCTTCGGCCACCGCGGCAGCGCGGGCAGGATCGTTGGCGAAATCCGGTGCCTTGCCCCAGGATCCGGTGTGCGGCTGGTTCGGAGTCGGCGGGTGGTCGTCATGCGCGCCGTGCACCATCAGCATCGACGCAGCGAGCTGCTCGACGTCGGGCACCTCCGGCCGGTCAGCCATCAGGACGTCTGTTCCGCTTTCTCCGCCGCCAGGCGCGCCAGGTTCTGCTCGACCTCCACGTTCCACTTCTCGTTGGCGACGGTGGTGTCCACCTCGATTTCGAAGCGGTCGGTCATCTCGGCGGTCACGTCGGCCGCGTCCACATAGAACTGCTGGTACCAGCGGCGCATCTGGTAGACCGCGCCGTCCTCCTCGACCAGCAGTGGGTTGTCGATCCGGGTCTTGTGCTTCCAGATCTCCACGTCCTGCAGGAAGCCCTTGGACACACCGGTGGTCATGGCATCAGCGAGCTTGTCGGTGGTGGCTTCGTCCATGCCCTTGGGCTTTTCGACGATGACACCCCACTGCAGCAAGAACGAGTCCTGGGTTACCGGGTAGTGGCAGTTGATCAGGATCGACTCGGCCTTGTAACCGCTGTAGTTGTTGTGCAGCCAGTTGATCATGAACGACGGGCCGAAGTAGGACGCCTCGGAATCCAGATGCGCCTCACCGTAAGTGGTGCCCATATCGGTGATGTCGGGGCGACCGACGTTGTGCAGGTACTGCGAGGCGATGTGGCCTTCGAACACGTTCTTGAAGTACGTCGGCAGGCCGTAGTGGATGTAGAAGAAGTGCGCCATATCGGTGACGTTGTCGATGATGTCGCGGCAGTTGGAGTTGATCAGCATGCTGTTCCACCGCCAGTCGGTCCACTCGCCGCCGGACCACTCCGGGATCTCCGGGATCCGCACCTCCGGCGGTGGCGGGTTGCCCTCGTGGTCATGCCAGACGAACAGCAGGCCACCGCGCACGTCGGTGGTCCAGGCGCGGGTGCGGGCCAGCCGCGGGGTGCGCTTGGCGTAGGGCACCAGCTTGCACTTGCCGTCGCCGCCCCAGCGCCAGTCGTGGAACGGGCAGGCGATCTCGTCGCCCTTGACGGTGCCCTGGGCCAGGTTGCCGCCCATGTGCCGGCAGTAGCCGTCCAGGATCTTCACCTCACCCTGGGAGTCGGCGAAGACGACGAGGTGGGTGCCGAAAATCTCGATGCCGTGCGCCTGACCGTCCAGGTAGTCCTTCACCGGGCCCAGGCAGTGCCATCCCCGCGCGTACCGATCGGGCAGGGCGCCGGTGTCGATCTCACGAATCCCGGCAGTCTCGCTAGCCATCACACGCCTCCAACGTTGTCCGCTTCTAACTAGAACACGTTACAGTTTTAAGGACGGATTGCGCAATAATGGCAGGCCAGGAATGGTCGATCCGGCCGTGTGCGGTATACCTGGGCGATGCCGCTGTTTTCCTTCGAAGACCGATCGCCGCGGATCGATCCCACCGCGTTCGTCGCACCCACCGCCACGCTGATCGGCGACGTCACCGTCGAGGCCGGTGCCTCGGTGTGGTTCAACACCGTACTGCGCGGTGACTATGCGCCCATCGTGATCCGCGAAGGCGCCAATGTGCAGGACGGATCGGTGCTGCACGCGCCACCAGGTATCCCGGTCGACGTCGGGCCGGGTGCGACGGTAGCGCACATGTGCGTCATCCATGGTGCGCACATCGGCGCTGAGGCGCTGATCGCCAACCACGCCACCGTCCTCGACGGTGCGGTCATCGGGGCACGCAGCATGATCGCCGCGGGGGCGCTGGTGGTCGGCGGGACCAAGATTCCCGACGGGGTGCTGGCGGTCGGATCGCCCGCGAAAATCAAGGGACCGATCGCCGGTACCAGCGCCGAGATGTGGGTGAACGTCAACCCGAAGGCGTATCAGGATCTGGCCGAACGGTACCGATCCGGACTGGAACCGATCGAATAGTCGGAGTACCGCGGTTAAACGGGCTTGGCGCTCGCGGCGGCGCGGTCCAGCTCCCAGTAGGCGCGCAGCGCGACGAGCTGCCCCTGCTCGTTGGCCCGGTAGGTGAAGACACCGTCGGTGGTCACCTGGTGGCCGGCCATCGTGATCACGATGTTGCCGACATTGGCCTCCTCATCGCCGCACTGGAAGGTATCGGCGAAGTTGAACTCGATGCGGTCGGTGGGCGCGATCGCCTTGTCCCAGAACGCTGAAATCTCATCGCGGCCGCGGTGGCCCTTGCCTTCGGGATCGAAGTGCGACGGGCCGATCGGGTCCTGCACGATCGCGTCGTCGGCGAAGTTCGCCAGCCAGGCCTCCTTGTCGCGGGCGGCGACGGCCTCGCGCGAGCGGCGACCCGCAACGTGGGCGGGGTGATCTGCATTCATCGGTGCTGCTCCTGCCGGTCGGAGTGAAGGGGCGCTGATGGTCAGGGCTTTTCGGCCCCGACCACCCACATCGAGTAGTACTGTGAGCCACCGCCGTAGGCGTGGCCGAGCGCTTTGCGTGCGCCCGCAACCTGGTGGTCGCCGCCTTTGCCCATCACCTGGATCGCCGACTCGGCGAAACGGATCATGCCGGAGGCGCCGATCGGGTTACTCGACAGCACCCCGCCCGAGGCGTTGACCGGCAGCCGTCCGCCGATCGCGGTTTCGCCGGCCTCGGTGAGCTTCCAGCCCTCTCCTTCGGCGGCGAACCCGAGGTTCTCCATCCACATCGGCTCGAACCACGAGAACGGCACGTAGATCTCGGCGGCGTCGATCTCGTCAAGCGGGTTGGTGATACCGGCCGCCTTCCACAGCGCGGCGGCGGCGTCGCGACCGGCCTGCGGGTTGACCTGGTCGCGGCCGGAATAGGCCAGCGGTTCGGTGCGCAGCGACGTGGCGTGCACCCAGGCCACCGGGTGACCGTCGGCCGCCCGGGCGTCCGCGATCTGCTCAGAGCCGATCACCATCGCGCACGCGCCGTCCGAGGACGGACACGTCTCATCGAATCGGATGGGATCCCACAACATTTGGGATGCCATCACCTTCTCGACCGTGATGTCGGGCTGGTGCAGATGGGCCAGCGGGTTCTTGGCGCCGTTGAGCCGGTCCTTGACCGCCACCATCGCACCGATATGGTTCGGCGCGCCGGAACGGCGGATGTAGGCCCGTACGTGCGGGGCGAAGTAACCGCCGGCGCCGGCACCGACCGGCTTGGTGAACGGCACCGGGATGGACAGCGCCCACATGGCGTTGGACTCGGACTGCTTCTCCCAGGCCATCGCCAGCACCCGCCGGTACTTGCCGGACTGCACCAGGCTGGCGGCCACGATCGCGGTCGAGCCGCCCACCGACCCGGCGGTGTGCACCCGGATCAACGGTTTACCGGTGGCGCCCATGGCGTCGGCCATGAACAACTCCGGCATCATGACGCCCTCGAAGAAGTCCGGAGCCTTGCCGACCACCACCGCGTCGATGTCGTCGAACGTCGACCCCGAGTCGGTCAGCGCCCGGTCGATGGCCTCACGCACCAGGCCGTTCATCGACACGTCATGGCGCTTGGCGACGTACTTGGTCTGTCCGGTGCCCAGAACCGCGGCCAGTTGCTTCGCAGCCATTACTTGTCCCGACCTTCCATGACAGCCACCAGATTCTGTTGCAGCGCAGGCCCGCTGGTGGCGTGCGCCAGCACCCGCGACGCGGTGCCGTTGAAGATGTGCTGTGCGGCGAAGCCGATACGTTCCATGCCCGCGACGAACATCGGGTTGGCCGCCAGGGCGCCACCGGACGGGTTGACCTTCGCCTTCGACGGCAACCGCATGGCTTCGGTCAGGATCAGGTGCTGGTGGGTGAACGGGGCGTGGATCTCGGCGACGTCCACCGACGGCATCGCCTCGCCGCTGGCCGCCTGCGCCGACACCGTCGTCGACGGTGATCGGGTCAGGTCCCGCGCGCCCAACACCCCGGACTCGATGCGATGCTCGAAGCCGGTGATCCACGCCGGGTTTTCGCACAGCTCACGGGCCTTGTCGCCGGCTGCCAGCACGATCGCCGCCGCCCCGTCGGTGATCGGCGCGATGTCGTGACGGCGCAGCGGGTCGGCGAAGTACGGCCGCTCGAGCAGCTCATCGATGGTGGTGGCCGCCGGCTCCGAATCCACCCGCTGGGCGCGGGCGAAGGAGTCCACGGCAACCTGTGCCATCTGTTCGGGCGTCCACTTGTCGGCGTCCAGGCCGAGGCGGGCCTGCAGTCCGGCGATCGACACCGAGTCCGGCCACAGCGGGGCGACGGTGTACGGGTCGGTCTGCAGCGCCAGCACCCGGCGCAGGGTGCCGGCCGACGACTTCCCGAAGCCGTAGGCCAGCGCGGTGTCGACCTCACCGGTCAGCACCTTGATGTAGGCCTCATAGAGCGCCCACGCGCCGTCCATCTCGACGTGCGACTCGTTGATCGGGGGAACCGCGCCGATCGAGTCGATCGCGGAGATGAACGAAAAGGCGCGTCCGGCGAGGTAATCCGAGGAACCCGAGCACCAGAAGCCGATGTCGGCACGGGTGATACCCAGCTCGGAGTACAACTGGGCGAAGCACGGCATCAACATCTCGACGCCGTTGGTGGTGCCGTCGGTGCGGCGAACGTGCGGGGCGTGGGCGAAGCCCACCACCGCGACATCGCGTTGCGTCATGCTGCCCCTCACAGGTGGTGTTTGTAGCTGTCGTAGTCGGCGTCCGGTTCGCCGCTGGGCCGGAAGTATTCGATGTTGTCGATGCCCAGACCCCACTCCTCGCGGGGTTTCCATACCGCCTGGACCCGCATCCCCATCCGCACGTCGTGTGCGTCGATGTCGGAAACCAGGTGCAAAAACGGGATGTCGGCACCGTCAAGCAGCACGTACGCGGCCACGTACGGCGGTTTGATCCGCTGACCGGGGAACGGGATGTTGATGATGGCGAACGTCGTCACCGTCCCGGTGTCCGGCAACTCGACGAAGTTGTCCAGTTCCAAGCCGGTGGCCGGGTCGGCTTCCTTGGCCGGGAAGTACAGCTTGCCGTCGGTGCCGCTGCGCGCGCCCAGCAGTTTGCCCTCCTGAAGCGCGCGCAGATAGGCGCTCTCCGGCCGTGAGGCCGTGTGCTGGATCTCCAGGCTGGAGGGGCTCAGCAGCATGGTCACCGGGTCGCGTTCGTCGGTGACGTCCGGGACCGGCTCAGCCTCGTCGCCCAGCGCGAAGTAGGCGATGTCGGTGATCGCGCCGACCGGCTCATCGACCCAATGCACATGCACTCGGGCGCCGGTGCGGATCGCCGACGGACCGTGCTCGCCCACATCAACGGCGTGCAGGATCGGGGTATCGGCGCCGTCGAGGGCGATCAGCGCCCAGGCGAACGGACGGTCCAGCGGCTGGCCCTCCAGCGGCGCCGGCTGCCAGGTCCATGACTGCACCGTGCCGACGCTGCTCACCGGTACGATCTCGGTCAGCTGTTCATAGGTGACCGGGTCGTATTCGGCGGGCGGCACGTGGACCCGACCATCGGATCCACGCACCCCGACGACGCGACGCCCACGTAGCGCGGTGAAGAACGCACCGAGGGTGGGGCCGACTGAACGGGTGTAGTCGAAGGACAACTTCAACGGCGCGGAGAGGGGCGGCTCATGCTCATCCATCTGCGCGGGGTGGCTTTGGCTGGCAGTCACAGCATCGAGTAGAACAGGTTCTAACAATGGTGGCAAGCAGGTGGGCGAGGAGCCGAGGATGAAGCTGGGATTGCAGCTGGGATATTGGGGTGCACAGCCCCCGCAGAATGCCGCCGAGTTGGTTGCGGCGGCCGAAGCGGCCGGTTTTGACGCGGTGTTCACCGCCGAGGCATGGGGTTCGGATGCCTATACGCCGTTGGCCTGGTGGGGGTCGGCGACCAGCCGGGTGCGGTTGGGCACCTCGGTGGTGCAGCTGTCGGCGCGTACCCCGACCGCGGCGGCGATGGCCGCGCTGACCCTGGATCACCTGTCTGGTGGGCGGCACATCCTGGGGCTCGGCGTGTCCGGTCCGCAGGTGGTGGAGGGCTGGTACGGGCAGCGCTTCGGCAAGCCGCTGGCCCGCACCCGGGAGTACATCGACATCCTGCGTCAGGTGTGGGCCCGCGAGGCGCCGGTGACCAGCGCGGGACCGCACTACCCGCTGCCGCTGTCCGGGGAGGGCACCACCGGTTTGGGCAAGGCGCTCAAGCCGATCACCCATCCGCTGCGCGCGGACATCCCGGTGATGTTGGGGGCCGAGGGTCCCAAGAACGTCGCGCTGGCCGCCGAGATCTGCGACGGCTGGTTGCCGATCTTCTACACGCCGCGGCTGGCCGGTATGTACAACGAGTGGCTCGATGAGGGATTCGCCCGGCCCGGGGCGCGGCGCAGCCGCGAGAACTTCGAGATCTGCGCGACCGCTCAGGTCGTGATCACCGATGACCGGCCGGCGGCGTTCGCCGGGATCAAGCCGTTCCTGGCGCTCTACATGGGCGGCATGGGGGCCGAGGACACCAACTTCCACGCCGACGTCTATCGCCGGATGGGGTATTCGGAGGTGGTCGACGAGGTGACCACGCTGTTCCGTACCAACCGCAAAGACGAAGCCGCCAAGGTCATTCCCGACGAACTCGTCGACGATGCGGTGATCGTCGGGGACATCGACTACGTGCGCAAGCAGATCACCGTCTGGGAGGCCGCCGGCGTGACGATGATGGTGGTCAGCGCCCGCAGCGTCGAGCAGATCCAAGAGCTGGCCACCCTGATCTGAGCAAAGCCCTTTCGGCGGATTAGAACACGTTCTAGATTGGCGTAATGACAACCGGACAGTCTTCCCAGCACACGATTGCCGGCACCGTGTTGACCATGCCGGTACGTATCCGCAAGGCCGACACCCACGTCGCGATGTTCTCGGTGCCCGTCGACGCCGCACAGCGGCTCATCGACTACAGCGGTCTGCGAGTGTGCGAGTACCGGCCCGGCCGCGCCATGACGATGCTGATGCTGGTCCGCTACATCGACGGCGACCTGGGCCGCTACCACGAGTTCGGCACCGCCGTCATGGTCAATCCGCCGGGATCCACCGCCACGGGCCCACGCGCGCTGGGTTCGGCGGCCGCCTTCATTCACCACCTGCCGGTCAACCAGGAGTTCACCCTGGAAGCCGGCCGGCGTATCTGGGGATTCCCCAAGGTGATGGCGGACTTCACCGTGCGCGAGACCTCCAAGTTCGACTTCGAGGTCAGCGTGGACTCGAAGCTGATCGCCGGCATCGAGTTCAGCCCGGGCCTGCCGATACCGTCGGCGCTCACCTCGCGGCCCCAGGTGTTGACCACCTACAGTCACACCGAGGGCGTTACTCGTGAGATTCCCTGGGAGATGCGTAATTTCGGCATGCGGCTGCGCCTCGGTGGAGCGCGGCTGCGGCTCGGTGATCATCCCTACGCCCAGGAGCTCGCGTCGCTGGGGCTGCCCAAACGGGCGCTGGCCACCCAGTCATCGGCCAACGTCGAGATGACGTTCGGCGACGCGCACGACCTTTCGCTCTGAGACAGGAGAATCCGGACGCAATGACCACCCCAGATGTCGACCTCACCGACGGCACCTTCTACGCCGACGGCGGCGCTCGCGCCGCCTACAGCTGGATGCGGGCCAATCAGCCGGTGTTCCGAGACCGCAACGGACTGGCCGCCGCGTCGACCTACCAGGCGGTGATCGACGCCGAGCGCACCCCGGAGGTGTTCTCCAACGCCGGCGGCATCCGACCCGACCAACCGGGCTTTCCGTACATGATCGACATGGACGACCCGGCCCACCTGTTGCGCCGCAAGCTGGTCAACGCCGGCTTCACCCGCAAGCGGGTGCACTCCCAGCTGCCGTCGATCGAGACGCTGTGCGACACCCTGATCGACGCGGTCTGCGAGCGCGGCGAATGCGACTTCGTCCGCGATATCGCCGCCCCGCTGCCGATGGCGGTGATCGGCGACATGCTCGGCGTGCTGCCCGAAGAGCGCGGCATGCTGCTCAAGTGGTCCGACGACCTGGTGTGCGGGCTGAGTTCGCACCTGGACCCGGAATCTCCGCTGATCGCGGCGGTGATGGAGGCGTTCACCGCCTACACCGCGTTCACCATGGAGATCATCGCCAAGCGCCGCGCACAACCCACCGACGACCTGTTCTCGGTGCTGGTCAATGCCGAGGTGGACGGGCAGCGGATGACCGACGACGAGATCGTCATGGAGACCCTGCTGATCCTGATCGGCGGCGACGAAACCACCCGGCACACCCTGTCGGGCGGGACCGCGCAGCTGCTGCGCCACCGCGACCAGTGGGAGATGCTGCAGCAAGACCCCGACCTGCTGCCCGGCGCGATCGAGGAGATGCTGCGCTGGACCTCGCCGGTCAAGAACATGTGCCGCACCCTGACCCAAGACACCGAGTTCTACGGCACGCAGCTCGTCCAGGGCGAGAAGATGCTGCTGCTGTTCGAGTCGGCCAACTTCGACGAGTCGGTATTCGACGAGCCGGAGCGATTCGACATCAAGCGGGATCCCAACAGCCACCTGGCGTTCGGTTTCGGCACCCACTTCTGCCTGGGCAATCAGCTGGCCCGCCTGGAGCTGCGGCTGATGACGCAGCGGGTGTTGCAGCGGCTGCCCGATCTGCGGCTGGCCTCCGGTGAGCCGCTGCCGCTGCGACCGGCCAACTTCGTGTCCGGCCTGGAGTCGATGCCGGTGGTGTTCACCCCGACCGCCCCGGTGCTGGGTTAGCCGGGCCTTCTCGCCGAACGTGTACTCAGGCCGATAATTTCCCCTCAAAGTCAAGTGGCTAGTGCAATGGCGGCTTAGGCAGCTTGGTTGAGGAGGGCGGCTAAGCGTTGGGCTGGGGTGTCGTAGTCCAGGGTGGGTCGGGGCCGGGTGTTGAGTTTGTCTTGGACCCGTTTGAGGTCGGCCTTGGTGTAGCCGG
>NZ_JCALCW010000032.1:0-67352 GCF_059812545.1 Mycobacterium sp. NGS50 | reverse complement strand
CAAAACAGCTGATTTAGGGCACTTTTACGTCTGCTCGCGCAACTGTGTTTGCGTCAGGTACAGCGCACCCCAGATGATTTCGGTCAGCACCGTGGCGAGCTCGGCGTCATAGCTCGGCGGGTTGGCGGGCAGATTCTGTTGACAGGCCCGTTCCACCATCCAGGTCAGGGTGCTGGCGGTGGTGGCGGCCGGCAATTCGCGCCGAATCGAGCCGTCGGCCTGCCCGGCTTCGATGACGCCGGCCAATCGACCGGCGATGCCGGTGAGGATCTCGCGGTAGGTGGCCGACACCTGCGGGTCGTAACCGGCCATCTCGCTGAGCGCGATGAGCAGCGGCTGGTGGCGCCGATAGCTGGCGACCAGGGCCGTCATCGCGGCGCGGACGTCGTCGGGATCGTGCCGGGGGGCCACCGACCACCACAGCTGAGCGGCCGCGGTCAGATCGTCGAACACCTGACCCGCGAGCTGGCGGAGCAGGTGGCCCTTGTCCTCGAAGTAGATGTAGAAGCTGGCGCGGGACATCCCGGCCTCGCCGGCGAGTCGATCCACGCTGAGCTCGGTGAAGCTGGCGCCGTCGCCGATGAGTCGCTCGGTGGCGTCGAGGAGTCGACGCTCGATGTCTTCGCGTCGCGCCTGCCTGCTCGAGGCGGGTTTGCGGGTGACCGACGGCATGCTGATCAGCGTAACCGCTGGCTGGCATCTTGACTAGACATAGTGTCTAGACCTATCGTCGGGATTACCCCGCTGTGATCGGGGTCATACGCCGAGGAGGTCCCATGACAGCGCCGTCAGCCGTACTGCGCGAGTACGACCCCGTCGACCTGTCGTCGCGGGCGTTTTGGTCCAGCACCGCCGCCGAGCGGGAACGCTGCTACGCCGTGCTGCGCGCCGAACGCCCGGTGAGCTGGCATCCGCCGGTCCAAGACGCCATGCTGGAGGATCCCGACGACCCCGGCTTCTGGGCGATCACCCGCCACGCCGACATCGTCACGGTGAGCCGCACCAACGACGTGTTCCTGTCCGGAAAGGGTGTGCAGTTCGAGAACTTTCCCGAGGAGCTGCTGGAGACGACGCAGTCGTTTCTGGCAATGGATGCACCCCGCCACACCAAGCTGCGCAAGCTGGCCACCGCGGCCTTCACGCCCCGGCAGATCCGGCGTATCGAGGCCTCGATCACCGCCAGCGCCAAGACGATCGTCGCGGAGCTGAAGGCCGCCGGCAGCGGCGCCGACTTCGTCGAGCACTGCGCCAAGGAAATGCCGCTGCGCACCCTCTCGGACATGGTGGGGATTCCGGATTCCGAGCGCGAGCAGGTTGCCCGCGCCGCCGACGCGCTGGTGACCGCGAACGACCCGGTCTGTCTCGCCGGACGCGCCCCACTGGAAGTCATGTTCGAAAGCGTGACGTATCTGCATCAGGTCGCCGGCGCACTGGCCGCCGAGCGCCGGCAGCGCCCCGGTGACGACCTGTTCAGCAGCCTGGTGAACGCCGAGGTCGACGGCGATCGGCTCAGCGACGCCGAAGTGTCGGCATTCTTCGTGCTGCTCGCGGTGGCCGGCAACGACACCACGCGTCAGACCGCCAGCCACGCCCTTAAGGCGCTGGCCGACTTCCCGGACCAACGCGCCTGGCTCCTGGCGGATTTCGACAATCGGATCGGGCTGGCCGTCGAGGAGTTCATCCGCTACGCCACGCCGGTGATGACATTCCGGCGCACCGCCGCAACCGATTACGAGCTCGGCGGCCAGACCATTCGGGCGGGGGACAAGGTGGCGATGTTCTATGCGTCGGGAAACTGGGACAGCTCGGTGTTCAACGACCCCGACCGGCTAGATCTGAGCCGAGACCCCAACCCGCACCTCGGTTTCGGCGGCGGCGGGCAGCACTACTGCCTGGGTACCCATGTGGCCCGAGCACAGTTGCGCGCCATGTTCTCCGAGTTGTTCCGCCAGTTGCCCGACATTGCCGCCGGCGACCCGGAGTACGTGGCGGGCAGCTTCATTCACGGAATCCGCACCATGGCGTGCACCTGGTGAGCGCGGATTAGCGCGCTGAAATCGCCGGCGGCGAGTTGTCGGCAGCCGGCAGTTCTTCCGGCCCGCGCTCGGCCAGCGCGGGGTGTGCGTCGTCGGCGACCACCCGTGTGGCCCGCACCCGTCGCGCCGGCATTTCCGCGGCGATCTCGGAGGTCGGGGCGGGGGCATCCTGCGGCTCGGCAACACTGGCCTCGGCGGCGCTCACCGACTGCACGTTGACCTTATGGGTGCGTTTGAGGGTGAAGGTGATCTCCTCGACCTCCTCGAAGACCTCACCCAGGACGTGGCGGGCGGCGCGCACCGGCGCGGTGCTGGTCTCGATCGCGCGGGCGACCAGCGGCGGCACCAGCGGCCGGATCCAGCGCGCGGCCGCCCTGGCGATCCCCTCGGTGCCCGGGGCCGCCCGCTCGACGGCGTCGTCCTCCAGGTCCTCCAGCGGCGCCGGAACCGGGACGGCCGGCAATGCGGCGGTCGGCCGTTCGGCCCATTGGGCTGCGGCGGCCTCGGCGGCGGCCGCGATCGGCAGATACATCTCGGGTTCCGGGTCGGCGACCGGAGCCGCCAGTGCTTCCGGCTGCCGCGCCGAGGCGACGGGGATCGGGGCGTCGAGTGCTTCCAGGACGCGGCGGCGCTGCCGTTCGGCGTCGATCTCGGTCTGTGCCGCGACCGCCAGACGCGCCTGGGCGAGTTGCTGCTCAGCCCACAGGATCTCAGCTGCGGCCCGGACCTCGGCGTGCTTGACGGCGATGGCGGTGTCGGCCTGCAGCTCGGCGCGCTCGACCTCGGCGCGAGCGGCGGCCCGCCGGTCCCCGCTGGTCTCGCCACGCCATCTGAGGACGAGCATCGGCAACAATGCCAGCAGGGCGAACAGCACGATCATCACCGCTCGCAGCACCAGCGGGCCCGCGCCGGGGCACGCATTCATGGCGATCCAGCGGGCACCGAGGCTGTGGTCGCCGGCCCCCGCCGCCCGAGCGTGGGCCTGCTCGAGTGCGCGCTCGGCGGCGGCCACGTCGTGGTCCAGCCCGGGGCTTTGGTCCTGCCGGGTTGTGACGGTGCGGTCGAGCTCGGACTGGGCGTCGGCGAGAAGGTCGTTCGCCGTCCGGGTTTCCGGCCCGGTCCCGGGAACACCGGTGATGTGGGTCTGCGGGCACTCCGGCGTCGGGTGGTATTCGCAGCGTGCCACGACCAGCGCCGCGTCCCGCTGTTCGCGGGCCCGGTCGACCGCGGCGTCCAGCGCGGAGCGGGCGCTGCGGGCACGATCCACATCGGCTGCCGCACGGGTCACCGCCGGCGCGGCGTCGGCGTCGCGGGCGGCCTGCAACTCCAACTGCTGCTGGATCGGGCCGGCGAGGATGGCCAGCGAGGCCAGTTCTGCGACGACCGCACCGATCGCCACCCCGACCGCGACGCGGCCCAACCGGCTGCGTCGCCCGCCCGCGATCGCGCGCATCACCGCACCGATCAACACACCGAACGGCAGCGTCACTGCCAGAACACCCGGCCACGGCGTCGACGTGGCGGCCGCGGCCACCAGCCAGGCCAGCACGGCCCCGGTGAGCACGACGACGCCCGCGACGCTGTGCGTGGCGCGGGCATGGTGCTCGTCAAGTTCGCGCTGGTCGCCGCCGCCCAGCCAGATCAGCGGCGTCTGGATCGCAGAGCGCATAGGGACTCCAAACATCGGGTGTGTCCAGCGTGGCAGGGCAGCGTCGGATTCGCCGAATTTGTGGTGTCCACATGTGGCGCGTCTCACACGTCGGGGGCGGTTTCGGCCAGGCACTCGGCGGCGGGGGCCAGGTCAGCGGCCATATTGCGCCGCATCATCTCACATGCGGCCACGCCCAGATCCGCGTCGATGTGCGCGACGGCGTCGGTGGCCACCACCACCGAGAAGTGACGCACATAGGCGTCGAGGGCGCTGTAGAGAATGCACTGCTCGGTGACCTGCCCGGTCAACACCACCCGTGTAGTGCCAAGGCGGCCAAGCAGATACGCCAGCGGCGTCGCGTAGAAGACACTGTGCCGAACTTTGGTGATGACCCGGCTGCCGTCGGCCGGCACGATCGGGCGCACCAGATCGGGGCGGGCACCGGCCAGCGCCGAGTCGACGATATCGGCGAAATTCGCGGTGAAGTCACCGTAGTTGTCGTTGACATAGACCAGGTCGACGTCTTCGCGTTCGTGCGCGCGGCCGATGATGTCGACCAGCGGTGGGATGATTTCCGCGACATTGGGTATGAGCAGATCGGCATCGGCGTGCTGATAGCTGTTGAGCATGTCGACGACCAGCACGGCGGTATCACTCATGACCTTCTGATACCCACTGTGCGCACATTGACACTGGTCGGGCGAGAATGTAGGGACGATGGACTTTTACAACGCCTACCAGCACGGGTACGTGCGGGTCGCGGCCTGCACCCATCCCGCCGCGATCGGTGACCCCGCCGCCAATGCCGACTCGGTACTGCGGCTGGCCCGCGCCTGCCACGACGACGGTGCCGCGCTGGCGGTGTTCCCGGAGCTGACGCTGTCGGGCTACTCCATCGAGGACATCGTGCTGCAGGACACCCTGCTCGACGCCGTGCAGGCGGCGCTGCACACGGTGGTGGCCGGGTCGGCGGGGTTGCTGCCGGTGTTGGTGGTCGGGGCACCGCTGCGCTACCGCCAGCGGGTGTACAACACCGCCGTCGTCGTGCATCGCGGCCGGGTGCTCGGCGTGGTGCCCAAGTCGTACCTGCCGACCTACCGCGAGTTCTACGAGCGCCGGCAGCTGGCGCCCGGCGACGACGAGCGCGGTGTGATCCGGGTGGCCGGTGTCGACGTCCCGTTCGGGCCGGATTTGCTGTTCGCTGCCGCTGATCTGCCCGATTTCGTGCTGCACGTCGAGATCTGCGAAGACATGTTCGTGCCCGTTCCGCCCAGTGCGCAGGCGGCGCTGGCCGGTGCGACGGTGCTGGCCAACCTGTCCGGCAGCCCGATCACCATCGGACGCGCCGAGGACCGTTGCCTGCTGGCCCGTTCGGCCTCGGCGCGCTGCCTGGCCGCCTACGTGTATGCCGCGGCCGGGGAAGGGGAGTCGACGACCGATCTGGCCTGGGACGGGCAGACGATGATCTGGGAGAACGGGACGCTGCTGGCCGATTCGGAGCGGTTCCCCAAAGGGGAACGTCGCAGCGTCGCCGACGTCGACACCGGGCTGCTTCGCTCAGAACGGCTGCGGATGGGCACCTTCGACGACAACCGCCGCCACCACCGCGACGCGGTGGAGGCGTTCCGGCGAGTGGAGTTCACCCTGGAACCGCCGACCGGCGACATCGGCCTGATGCGAAACATCGAGCGGTTCCCGTTCGTACCGTCGGATCCGGCACGGCTGCAACAGGATTGCTACGAGGCCTACAACATCCAGGTTTCCGGCCTGGAGCAGCGGCTGCGGGCCCTGAACTATCCCAAAGTCGTCATCGGGGTCTCCGGCGGCCTGGACTCCACCCACGCGCTGATCGTCGCCGCGCGTGCGATGGACCGGGAAAACCGGCCGCGCAGCGACATTCTCGCGTTCACGCTGCCGGGCTTCGCCACCGGCGAGCACACCAAAGCCAACGCGGCCGCGCTGAGTCGGGCGCTGGGCGTCACCTTCGAAGAACTCGACATCCGTGACACCGCGAAGCTGATGCTCACCGAAATGGGCCACCCGTTCGGACGCGGCGAGCACCTGTACGACGTCACCTTCGAAAACGTCCAGGCCGGGCTGCGCACCGACTACCTGTTCCGGATCGCCAACCAGCGCGGCGGAATCGTGCTGGGCACCGGGGACCTGTCGGAGCTGGCGCTGGGCTGGTCCACCTACGGGGTCGGCGATCAGATGTCGCACTACAACGTCAACGGCGGGGTGCCCAAAACCCTGATCCAGCACCTGATCCGCTGGGTGATCGCCTCGGGGGAGTTCGAGACCGATGTGTGCAAGGTGCTGGCGTCGGTGCTGAACACCGAGATCACCCCGGAACTGGTGCCCGCGGGCGTGGACGCCGACGGGGCCCAGCAGATCCAGCGCAGCGAAGACACCGTCGGACCGTATGCACTACAGGACTTTTCGCTGTTCCACGTGCTTCGCTACGGGTTCTCCCCGTCGAAGATCGCGTTCTTGGCATGGCATGCCTGGCGCGATGACGAGCTCGGCAGCTGGCCGGCCGGGTACCCGGCCGACAACCGGCCCGCCTATTCGCTGGCCGAGATCCGGCACTGGCTGAGCGTGTTTGTGCAGCGGTTCTATTCGTTCAGCCAGTTCAAACGCTCGGCGCTGCCCAACGGCCCCAAGGTGTCGGCCGGGGGATCGCTGTCGCCGCGCGGTGATTGGCGCGCCCCGTCGGACATGTCCGCGCGGATCTGGCTCGATCAGATCGAGCGCGAGATTCCGCGCTTGTAGCCGCCGCTATTCCTTCTCGGCGATCTTCTGTGCGATCTGCTTGGCGATCTGCGCGCCCTGGTCGCTGATGTTGTTGGCGCAGGCGTCCACATCGACCACGACGTTGTTGGCGTACGCCAACGCGCGCTGGCACGACCAGCCGTCGCCGCCCTCGGCGACGCGCACCATGCTCAGCACGCCGTCCTGCTCCTTGGACGCGGACAGCGTCCAGAAGTTGTCCGGGTCGTCGGGGTCGTTGAGGTTGCGTTCGTTGAGCCGCTTGTTGTCGCACTGCGCCCAGCGGGACACCTGCCCGGCGTACGCGTCGTGGGCCTTGAGCGCTTCGGGAAACGACACCACCGACTGGAAGACGATGTGGTCGTACTCGTCGGCGCCCTCCCGCAGGTCTTGGCGGCGGACCCCGGTCCAGCCGGTGCCGGCATACACGTCCTGGTGCACGTTGACCCACGCGGCCAGGCATTGATCGTCGGGAGTGTGGTTGGTGTACATGTCGTCACCGGAATGGATGACGGTCAACCCGCTGGCACCCATGACCGTGTCCAGGGCGTCTTCGTCGAGCAGCAGCCCCTCCAGCGCCCCCGCCCCGATCGGCGCGGGCGCGTGCCCCAGCGTCGGCGCCGGAACGACCGTGCCTCCGGTGGTCACCGTGCACCCGGTCGCCAGCGCACACAGTGCCACGATCACCGCCAAGCGCCGCATCCGATTCTCCCTGTCCGTCTCGGTGTCCGCGTCAGAACACGATCGTCTGGTTGCCATGGCGCACCACGCGGTCCTGACAGTGCCACAGCACCGCGCGGGACAGCACCGCGCGCTCCACATCCGAGCCGAGCCGGACCAGGTCGGCCACGGTGTGGGTGTGGTCGACGCGCACCACGTCCTGTTCGATGATCGGGCCCTCATCGAGTTCGTCGGTGACGTAGTGCGCGGTGGCGCCGATCAGTTTGACGCCGCGATCGCGCGCCCGCTGGTAGGGGTTGGCGCCGACGAAGGCGGGCAGGAACGAATGGTGCACGTTAATCAGCGGGCAGCCCAGCTGATTCAGGAAATTCGGGGTGATGATCTGCATATAGCGGGCCAGCACCACCAGGTCGACGTTTCCGGCCAGCAACTCCAGTTGCCGCTGCTCGGCCTCGGCCCGGTTGTCCGCCGAGGCGGGGATGTGCACGAACGGGATTCCGAACGGCCGCACCCGGTCGGCGAGATCGGGGTGGTTGGAGATCACCATCACCACCGACATCTCCAGGTCGCCGCGCTGGTTGCGCCACAACAGATCCAGCAGGCAATGATCGGTCTTGGACGCCATGATCGCGATCCGCTTGGGTTTGGCGGCCTCGCTGAACTTGAAGTCGATGTTCATCTCGGCGGCGACGGTGGCCCGGAACTCCTCGGACAACCCGTCGATGGCGGCCGGCAGCCCGGGCAGGACGAAGATGGTGCGCTGCAGGAAGGTGCCGCCCAGCGGCTCGGTGGAATGCTGGTCGAGCGACACGATATTGGCGCCGGCCTTGGTCAAGAACGTGCTGACCGCCGACACGATTCCGGATTGGTCCTGGCAGCGCAGCAGGAGCCGCCCGATGTCCTTGGCCGGTAGCGCTGGGCGGGTCGCCGCTGGAGTCGTCATGCCTGCTGCCCAATCTGTCCGGCCCGGATCGTCCGTACGCTATCAGTTCGTCGCGGCCGACCCGCCCGGATTCTCGATGCCGCATCCGATGCCGGGGGCCCTGCAGCTACCCGGCCCGGCCCGATACGCTGGATCAATGAGTGCGCAAGCAGTACAGCCCGACCTGCGCCGGCAGGTCCACGACGCCGCCCGTCGCGGCAGGATCGCTGCGCGGGTGCTGGCCACACTGCCGACGGTGGCCAAAGACCACGCCCTGCACGCCGCCGCCGACGCACTGCTGGCCCACACCGACCGCATTCTGGCCGCCAACGCCGCCGATCTCGATGCCGCTCGCGATGCCGGCACCGCCGGGGCGATCCTGGACCGGCTGGCGCTGAACCCGCAGCGTGTCGACGGGATCGCCGCCGGCCTGCGGCAGGTCGCCGGTCTGCCCGATCCGGTCGGGGAGGTGCTGCGCGGATACACCCTGCCCAACGGGCTGATGCTGCGTCAGCAGCGGGTGCCGCTGGGTGTGCTGGGGATGGTCTACGAGGGCCGTCCCAACGTCACCGTGGATGCTTTCGGGCTGGCACTGAAATCCGGCAACGCCGCCCTGCTGCGCGGCAGTTCGTCGGCGGCGAAGTCCAATGAAGCGCTTGTCGAGGTGCTGCGGGCCGCGCTGGTTGCCGAGGACCTGCCCGCCGACGCGGTGCAATTACTGGACAGCTCCGACCGCGCCACCGTGACCCATCTGATCCAGGCCCGCGGCCTGGTCGACGTGGTGATTCCGCGCGGTGGCGCCGGTCTGATCGAGGCGGTGGTCCGCGACGCGCAGGTGCCGACCATCGAGACCGGTGTCGGCAACTGCCACGTCTTCGTGCACGAGGCCGCCGACCTGAAGGTCGCCGAGCAGGTGCTGGTGAACTCCAAGGCCCGCCGGCCCAGTGTGTGCAACGCCGCCGAGACGCTGCTGGTCGACGCCGCGATCGCCGACCGTGCGCTGCCGCAACTCATCGATGCGCTGCAGACCGCCGGGGTGACGGTGCACCTGGACGCCGGCGATGACGATCTGCGCCGCGAGTATCTGGCGATGGATATCGCGGTAGCGGTGGTCGACGGCGTCGACGGCGCGATCAGCCACATCAACGAGTACGGCACCGGTCACACCGAGGCGATCGTGACCACGAACATGGCTGCTGCGCAACGTTTCACCGAGCAGGTGGATGCCGCGGCGGTGATGGTGAACGCGTCGACGGCGTTCACCGACGGCGAGCAGTTCGGGTTCGGTGCCGAGATCGGCATCTCCACCCAGAAGTTGCACGCCCGCGGCCCGATGGGGCTGCCCGAACTGACCTCGACCAAGTGGATCGTGTGGGGGGACGGGCACACCCGCCCGGCCTGACCGACCGTCCTGACAGGAGAAACCCCGTGAGCGTGCCCGCCCAGTCGGTTCCGTTGTTCGCCGACATCGACGACGTCGCGCGGCGGCTCGCCGAGACCGGCTACCTGCCCGACACCGCCACCGCCACCGCGGTCTACCTCGCCGATCGGCTCGGCAAACCGCTGCTGGTGGAAGGGCCCGCCGGGGTGGGCAAGACCGAGCTGGCCCGGGCGGTTGCGGCGGCGACCGACGCCGGGCTGGTCCGGCTGCAGTGCTACGAGGGCGTCGACGAGGCCCGCGCCCTCTACGAGTGGAACCACGCCAAGCAGATCCTGCGCATCCAGGCCGGCTCGGCTGACTGGGATGCCACCAAATCCGACGTGTTCTCCGAGGAGTTCCTGCTGTCGCGTCCGCTGTTGACGGCGATCCGGCGCACCGAGCCGACGGTGCTGCTGGTCGACGAGACCGACAAGGCCGACATCGAGATCGAGGGCCTGCTGCTGGAGGTGCTGTCCGACTTCGCGGTCACCGTCCCCGAACTGGGCACCATCACCGCGTCGCGCAAACCGTTCGTCGTGCTGACATCCAACGCGACCCGCGAACTGTCCGAGGCGCTCAAGCGTCGCTGCCTGTTCCTGCACATCGACTTTCCCGACCCGGACCTGGAGCGTCGCATCCTGTTGTCGCGGGTGCCCGAACTGCCCGAGCACCTGGCCGCGGAGTTGGTGCGCATCATCGGCGTGCTGCGCGGTATGCAGCTCAAGAAGCTACCGTCGGTGGCCGAAACCATCGACTGGGGTCGCACCGTACTGGCGTTGGGCCTGGACACCCTCGACGACGCCACCGTCGCCGCCACCCTGGGCGTGGTCCTCAAACATCAGTCCGATCAGCAGCGGGCCGCTGGGGAGCTGAGGCTCAACTGATGGGGCTCAACTGATGGCCGCCCGCACCCGCCCCCCACAGCCGTTGGCCCCCAACGGGATCCCGGGCCATCTGGTGGGTTTCGTGGAGGCATTGCGCGGCGCCGGGATCGCGGTCGGGCCCTCGGAGACCGTCGATGCCGGGCGGGTGATGTCGGTGCTGGGGCTGGGCGACCGCGAGGTGCTGCGCGAAGGATTGGCCTGCGCGGTGCTGCGTCGGGCGGATCACCGCGACACCTACGACGCCATGTTCGACCTGTGGTTCCCGGCCGCGCTCGGCGGGCGCACGGTGATCGCCTCGGACGAGGCGGACCCGGACAGCGGGCAGCTGCCCGCCGACGACGTCGACGCGATGCGGGAGATGCTGCTCGACCTGCTCACCGACAACCCCGATCTCGCGGATCTCGATGAGCGGCTGACGGCGATGATCGCCCGGATCGTGGAGGCCTACGGCCGGTACAACTCCAGCCGCGGCCCGTCCTACTCGTCGTATCAGGCGCTCAAGGCGATGGGGCTGGACGAATTGGAGGGCCGGCTGCTGGCCGGGTTGCTGGCGCCCTACGGCGACGAGCCCAGCCCGACCCAGGAGCAGATCGCCAAAGCGCTTGCCGCGCAGCGAATCAACCAGCTGCGCAAAATGGTGGAGTCGGAAACCAAGCGGCGCACCGCCGAACAGCTCGGCCGCGACCACGTCCAGATGTACGGAATCCCACAACTCTCCGAGAACGTCGAATTTCTGCGCGCCTCCGGCGAGCAGCTGCGCCAGATGCGGCGGGTGGTGGCACCGTTGGCCCGCACCCTGGCCACCCGGCTGGCCGCGCGGCGGCGCCGTGCCCGGGCCGGGGCGATCGATCTGCGCAAGACGCTGCGCCGCTCGATGTCCACCGGCGGGGTTCCGATCGACCTGGTGCTGCGCAAACCCCGGCCGGCCCGCCCGGAGTTGGTGGTGTTGTGCGACGTGTCCGGATCGGTGGCCGGCTTCAGCCACTTCACCTTGCTGCTGGTCCACGCGTTACGCCAACAGTTTTCGCGGGTCCGCGTCTTCGCCTTCATCGACACCACCGACGAGGTCACCCATCTGTTCGGGCCGGATGCCGACCTGGCGGTGGCGATCCAACGGATCACCCGGGAGGCGGAGGTCTACACCCGCGACGGGCACTCCGATTACGGCAACGCGTTCACCTCGTTCACCGAACAGTTCCACAACGTGCTGTCGCCACGCAGCTCGCTGCTGGTGCTCGGGGACGGCCGCACCAATTACCGGGACCCGGCCACCGACGTGCTGGCGCACATGGTGACCGCCAGCCGGCACGCCCACTGGCTCAATCCCGAGCCCAAACACCTGTGGAACAGCGGTGATTCAGCGGTGAGCCGCTACCAGGAGGTGATCACCATGCATGAATGCCGGTCGGCCAAACAGCTGGCCTCGGTGATCGACCAACTGCTGCCGGTGTGAGATGCCTGCGACGCCGAGATTGCACTCATGTACGGGCCCGCTCGAACTTTCCATCCCTGAGTGCAATTTCGGCGAAAAGCCCGGCCCGGTGAAGGAGAAACCATGACGAGCATCGACCCCGGCGCGCCGGTCCTGGTGACCGGCGGCAGCGGATACATCGCGAGCTGGATTGTGCGCTACCTGTTGGAGGACGGCTACCAGGTGCGCGCGACGGTTCGCGACCCGGAGAAACCGAAGGGTCTGGAGCATCTGCACGCGCTGGCCGACCAGCATCCCGGAAAACTCACCCTGCACCGCGCGGACCTGCTGGACCCGGGCAGCTTCGCCGCGGCGATGGGCGGATGCCAGCTGGTCATCCACACCGCGTCGCCGTTCCTGCTGGGCGCCATCCGTGATCCCGAGCAGCAGCTGGTGCGTCCCGCGCTGGAAGGCACCCGCAACGTGTTGTCCGCGGTGGACCGCACCGCCTCGGTCCGCCGGGTGGTGCTGACCAGCAGCGTGGTCGCGATCTACGGCGACAACGCGGACATGCAAGGCAAGGACTGCTTCACCGAGGCGGACTGGAATACCACCAGCACCCTGGACCACCAGCCGTACTCGTACTCCAAGACGGTGGCCGAGCGGGAGGCCTGGGCGACCCAACAAGCGCAGCAGCGCTGGGACCTGGTGACCATCCACCCGTCGCTGGTGCTCGGTCCGGCGCTGACCACGGCCAGCGCGTCGGGAAGCATGACCACGATGGAGCATTTCGTCGACATGACGATGGCGTTGGGCGCGCCCGCGCTGGCCATGGGCGTCGTCGATGTGCGTGAGGTCGCCCGCGCGCATATCGTCGCGGGTTTCACCCCCGCGGCGCACGGCCGCTACGTGGTCAACTCCGCGGTGGTCAACATGCTCGACATCGGCAGGATGCTGCGGCAAAAGTTCGGCTCCCGGATGTCCTTCCCCAGCCGCGAACTGCCCAAGTTCATGATCAAGCTGGCGGCGCCGGTGGCCGGGCTGACCCGCAGATATGTCGACCTCAACGTCGGCTGGCCGTTGCGGTTGGACAGTTCGCGTGCGCGCAGCGAGCTGGGCATCGGGTTCCGGCCGGTGGAAGAGTCGGTCGTCGAGCACTTCCAGCAGATGATCGACGACGGTCTGGTGCGGGCCTAGCCGGCCCGCCCGTGAGCGTGCGTAGTTGTGCGGTGGTGGGCCAGAAAACTGGCATTCGGCGCACGCTCGCCGGTGGAGGTGAATGACAGCCCAGTAAGCTGGCCTATCGTGCGAAAACCGCGGCGGCTGGGTGTGATGGGTGGGACGTTCGATCCCATCCATAACGGCCACCTGGTCGCTGCCAGCGAGGTGGCCGACCGATTCGACCTCGACGAAGTGGTGTTCGTGCCCACCGGTCAGCCGTGGCAGAAGAGCCATGCCGTCACCGCCGCCGAGGATCGCTACCTGATGACGGTGATCGCCACCGCCGCCAATCCGCGATTCTCGGTGAGCCGGGTCGACATCGACCGGGCCGGGCCCACCTACACCCGCGACACGCTGCGCGAGCTGCGGGCGGCGCACCCGGACGCGGAACTGTTCTTCATCACCGGCGCCGACGCCCTGGCGTCCATCCTGACCTGGGAGGACTGGCAGGACCTGTTTGCCCTGGCCCGGTTCGTCGGGGTGAGCCGGCCCGGCTACGAACTGCACGGAGAGCACCTCTCCGAGGTGCTGGCCCAGTTGCCTCCCGACGCGTTGACCCTGGTCGAGGTGCCCGCCCTGGCGATCTCGTCCACCGACTGCCGGCAGCGCGCCGCGCAATCCCGGCCGATCTGGTACCTGGTTCCCGACGGGGTGGTGCAGTACGTGTCCAAGCGACGGCTCTACAGCAAACCCGATGGAGGCCAGCCATGACCGCGACCGAAGAGGCCGTCGCAATGGCGACTGTCGCCGCCCGGGCGGCGGCCGCCAAGCTCGCCGACGACGTCGTCGTCATCGACGTGTCCGGCCAGTTGGTGATCACCGACTGCTTCGTCATCGCCTCGGCGTCCAACGAACGGCAGGTCAACGCGATCGTCGACGAGGTCGAGGAGAAGATGCGGCTGGCGGGCTACAAGCCGGCCCGTCGCGAAGGCACCCGCGCCGGCCGCTGGACGCTGCTGGACTACGTCGACATCGTCGTGCACATCCAGCACCAGGAGGAGCGTGAGTTCTATGCGCTGGACCGGCTGTGGCGCGACTGTCCGGTGGTGCCGGTGACGCTGGAGGGCGCGCAGTGAGAGTCCGGCGGCTGGTCATGCTGCGGCACGGGCAGACCGAGTTCAACGCCGCCAGCCGGATGCAGGGCCAGCTGGACACCGAGCTCAGCGAGCTGGGGCACGCGCAGGCGGTGGCCGCCGCCGAGGTGCTGAGCAAGCGTCAACCCCTGCTGATCGTGTCCTCGGATCTGCGCCGGGCCGACGACACCGCCGAGAAGCTGGGGGAGCGCACCGGCCTGGCGGTTCGGGTGGACACCCGGTTGCGTGAGACGCACCTGGGTGACTGGCAGGGCCTGACGCACGCCGAGGTCGACGAGGCCGCACCCGGTGCCCGGCTGGCCTGGCGTGAGGATGCCACCTGGGCGCCGCACGGCGGCGAGAGCCGGGTCGACGTCGCCGATCGCAGCCGGCCCCTGGTCGCCGAGCTGATTGCCGCCGAACCGGAGTGGGGCGCAACCCATGGTGCCGAGCGGCCGGTGGTGCTGGTGACCCACGGCGGCCTGATCGCCGCATTGGCGGCATCGCTGCTGGGATTGCCGGTCGACAACTGGCCGGTGCTGGGAGGCATGGGCAACGCCAGCTGGACGCAGCTCAGCGGACACAGCGAAGACTCCGATTCCAGCACCGCCTTCGACGACATCAGATGGCGCATCGATGTCTGGAACGCCTCGGCGCAGGTGGCCAACGATGTCCTCTGAGCCCCGCCCCACGCTGCTGATCTTCGCCGACTCGCTGTCCTACTACGGGCCGACCGGCGGGCTTCCTGCCGACGACCCGCGGATCTGGCCCAATATCGTTGCGGCCCAAATCGGCTGGGATGTCGAACTGATCGGCCGGATCGGCTGGACCTGTCGAGATGTGTGGTGGGCGGCCACCCAGGACCCACGTGCCTGGGCGGCGCTGCCGCGGGCAGGTGCGGTCATCTTCGCGACCAGCGGCATGGATTCGCTGCCGTCGGTGCTGCCGACCGCGCTGCGCGAACTGATCCGTTATGTGCGCCCGCCGTGGCTGCGACGCTGGGTGCGTGACGGCTACGGCTGGCTGCAGCCGCGACTCTCACCGGTGGCCCCTTCGGCGCTGCCGCCGCATTTGACCGCGCAGTATCTCGAAGATACCCGTGGTGCAATCGATTTCAACCGCCCCGGGATCCCGATTGTGGCGTCGTTGCCGTCCGTCCACATCGCCGAGACCTATGGCAAGGCGCACCACGGCAGGGCCGGGACCGTCGCCGCCATCACCGAATGGGCTGCCCAGCACGATGTTCCGCTGGTCGACCTCAAAGAGGCGGTCGGCGACGAAGTGATGAGCGGTCGCGGCAACCCCGACGGCATCCACTGGAATTTCGAAGCGCACCGCGCGGTCGCCGACCTGATGCTCAAAGCCCTGGCCGAAGCCGGGATACCAGGGTCGCCCGGATGACCCGCGCCCAGGAGCGGCGGTGCCCGTGGCAGTAGTCGTTGTCACCGACTCCTCCGCGCGGATCCCCGCCGACCTGCGCACGCGTTGGGGTATCCGGGAAGTTCCGCTGCATATCCTGCTCGACGGCGCCAACCTGCGCGACGGGGTGGACGAGGTTCCCGACGACATCCACGAGCGGGACGGGGCCACCACCGCCGCCGCCACCCCCGACGACCTGCGAGCGGTGTACCGCCAAGCGCTTGCCGACAGCGGCGGTGCCGGCGTGCTGGCAGTGCACCTGTCCTCGGCGCTGTCGGGCACGCTGCGGGCCGCTCAACTGGCTGCCGCCGATGTGGGACCCGCGGTGCGGGTGATCGACTCGAAAACCGTCGCCATGGCGTCTGGTTTCGTCGCGCTGGCTGCTGCTCGGGCAGCGGCCGACGGCGCCGACCTGGACGCCGTTGCCGACGCGGCATCGGCCGCGGTGGGCCGCAGCCACGGCTACATCGTCGTGCACCGACTGGACAACCTGCGCCGCAGCGGCCGAATCGGCAGTGCGGCCGCGTGGCTGGGCACCGCGTTGTCGCTCAAACCGCTGCTACGGATCGACGACGGAAAACTTGTTCTGGCGCAACGGGTGCGCACCCCCAGCAAGGCCGTCGCCACCATGATCGAGCGGGTGTGTGAGATCGTCGGCGACCGGCCGGCCAGGCTCGCGGTGCACCATGTCGCCAATCCGCAGGGTGCGGACGAGGTTGCGGCGGCACTGGCCGAGCGACTGCCGGCCTGCGAACCCGCGATCATCACCGATTTGGGCCCGGTGCTGGCCCTGCATGTCGGCGGGGGTGCGGTGGCGGTCTGCGTCGACGTGGAGCGACAGGAAAACTAAGGACACGGGCGTGCAACTCGGATTCATCGGCCTGGGTCACATGGGTTTTCCGATCGCGCGGCGACTTCTGCAGGCCGGCCACGCCGTGGTGGCCTTCGATACCCGCAACGACGCCCTGGACCGCCTCGTCGGCCACGGCGCGCAGCGTGCTGCCTCGGCCAAGGACGTCGGTGACCGCGCCGAAACCGTGCTGGCGAGCCTGCCGTCACCGGAGGCGTCGCTGGCGGTGGCCACCGGCGCCGACGGGCTGATCGAGGGCACGTCGGTGCGGCGCTTCGTCGACTTCTCCACGGTCGGCGCCGGTACGGCGCAGCGAATCCAGCAGCGGCTTGCCCGGCGCGGCATCGCCGCGATCGACAGCCCGGTCAGCGGCGGTATCGCCGGCGCGCAGCGCGGCACGCTCGCCCTGATGGTGTCGGGCGCGCGTCGGGATTTCGATCTGGTGGCCCCGGTGCTCGACGCGGTCGGGACGGTGTTCTACGTCGGCGAGGCGCCCGGTTCGGGGCAGTCCATGAAGCTGGTCAACAACATGCTTGCGGCCACCGGGCTGATCGCCACCTGCGAGGCCGTGGTGATGGGGGTCAAGGCGGGTCTTGATCCGCAGGTGATGATCGACGTCCTGAACGCCGGCTCGGGCGCGACGCACGCCAGCCGGGACAAATTCCCGCGGTCGATTCTGCCGCGCACCTTCGACTTCGGCTTCGCGACCGGGCTGATGGTCAAGGATGTCCGGCTCTACCTCGAGGAGGCGCAGGCCCTGGGGGTGCCGACGGAGGTGATGGCGGCGGTCGGGCAGGCGTGGGAGAACGTGATCAGCGTGCTCGGGCCCGATTGCGACTTCACCGCCGCGATCCAGCCGCTCGAGCAGGCGGCGGGCGTCATCGTGCGCCCGGCCGAGTGAAAAACCTACGCCGACACCAGCTCTCGATGAACGTGCGCCAACACGTTGGGCAGTTCGTCGATCCGTTTGATGCGGGTGGAGCGGCGCGGCCCGAACACCTCCGGCAGCGGATCCACCCGGGTGGGGCCGACCCCGATGTAGTACACGGACACCCCTGCCGCCTCGGCTTCCTCGACGGCGTGGGTGACGTCGGCCCACGCGTAGCGGCCCTCGTAGCCCTCGTCGGAGATCAGACCGTCGCCGATCACGATCAGCAGCCGTCGTTGCGAGGGCTGGGCCAGCAGCCGGCTGGTGAGGTGCCGCACCGGCGCGCCGAGCCGGGTGTATCCGCCGGTTGCCAGGCCTTGTCCGCTGGGGGCGGCGAAGCTGGGGTCGTCGAAATCCTTCAGGCAGCGGACCTCGACACGGTGGCGGGTACTGCCGCTGAACACGAAGACGCCGTGGCGCTCCCCGGCGAGTTTCATCGCCTGCGACAGCGCGTCGGCGCATGCCAATTCGAGCCGGAAGATCTGGCCCTGGTGGATGCCCAGCGACGAGCTGCCGTCCAGCAGCAACGCGGTGCTGACGTCGCGGAAGCCCGGTAGCAACTCCCGAAACACCAGCCCTTTGGACGTCCCACCGGATTTCGTGTCGACATAGTGGTCGACGTAGCGGTCGATGTCCAGATCGCACCCGTCTTCGAGCCCCCCGCGCATCACCCGGTGGGTGTGCTGCTCGAACCAGCGCCGGATCGCAGGCGAGACGGGTTGCGGTGCTGTCGAGCGTGTTTCGTGTTTGCGTTCGAGCACCGCGACATGGCGCGGCAGGAACGCTCCGGTCCAGGCGTTCCATTCCGGGTAGGGGATGCCGACGCGCTGGTCGGCGCGGATCTCGATCTCTTCGTCTTCGGGGCGGCTGGGCGGCGGCAGATTCGGATTGCGGACACCGCCTTCCCCGCCGACCGGGATGGTGAACCCGATCCGTCGGTGGGTTCGTTGCGAACTCCACGGCATGCGGCCGCGCATCCGCAGCGCCGCCGCGCTGATACCGCGCCGCGGTCCCGCAGCAGGGGTAAGCCGGCCCAGCAGCGGGTAGCGGTCGAGCTGTTCACGCGAACGAGCGAGAACCATTGCCGCGTCGATCATCTGCGCCGCGTCGGCGCCGTCCGGCGACTGCGGCTCCAGTCCGACGAGATGTCGCCGGCATTCGGGCAGCAGACCGGGCCAATTGACCTCGATCCAACCCAGCGCCACCCGGCCCTCGACGACCGCCAGGGCGGCCAGTTCCCGCGCGGCGAGTTCATGCAGCGCGTAGTCGGCGAAAGCGTCCTTGGACGGGGCGCACTGCAAAGCTACCCCGCAGGTCAGCGTCCGCGGGGTCCAGCCAGGGTCGATGACGGGGTAGGGGACCTCGACGATCCTGCGCCCCGGGTTGAGGCCGAAGCCGCGGCGTTCCCCCGACACCAGTCGGGCGCCGTCGCGAGCGCCACCGGACAGCGCCACGGCGACCAGCGCGCAGCGGCGCTCGAGCGTCAGTGCCGGCGGGGCGACCTGTAGAGGCATCGCCTCGCATTGTGGTTCCGGTCACTGACTCCTGTCAATGACTGGCATCAGTGAGTCGAACCTCAGGTCGCGACGCGACCGGTGACCGGCGGCAGATCCGCCAGGGTGACGATGCCGGGTGCGGCAGCGACCACGGCCGGTACTGCGTTGGTGACCGGCATCGCCGTGTAGATGCCGCCCAGTCCGCCGACGCCGGCCTCGGCCCAATCCTTGGGCGGCAGGCAGTGGATGACGGTGCGCATGTTGGGCACCCCGAACACCTGGATGACGTGGCCGTGGGCGACCGGCTTGGGCGGGATGACGTGGCTTCCCATGATCCAGTTGAAGCCGACGCTGACCACGTTGCGCTCGCCGACCCAGCCGCGGTGATAGCCGTAGACGCTGCCGACGGTGCCGGCCGGGATCTTCATGAAGCCCAGGTCGGAATCGGCGGTGGCGGCGGTGAATTCGACGTCGAAGGTCAACTTGTCCAGTTGCGCACCGATGGCATCGGCCATCATCGCCGCGGACTCGGCGAATACCTCGCACTCGCGTCGCACACTGTCGGCCAGGCCGGGGGTGTCGGGGTCCTGGCCGAACCCCATCGCCGCCATGGTGTCCGCGGACTCGTAGGTCGAGCAGTCCACCGACTCGGTGATCCGGATCTCGTCGACCCGCTCACACGCCGACGACAGCACCATGCCGATCATGTTCGTCAGGCCCGGGTGTGCGCCGCTGCCGAACATCGTCGATTGCCCCGCCTGGCAGGCCGCCTCGACGCGTTCCCGGTCGGCCGGGCTCAGCTTGCCGCCGGTGATCCACGCCGCGCTGGAGCAGACGTTGATGCCGGCCTGCAGCAGTCGCACCAACTCATCGATGTTCGGCCACAGCGGGTTGTAACAGCAGGCGTCCGGTTTGAGCGCGATCAGCGCCTCGATGTCGTTGGTCGCGGTGACCCCCGTCGGTTCCGGCCAGTTCGCGAGCTTGGCCGCGTCGGCGCCGACCTTGCCCGCGCCGTGCGCGTAGACCCCGACCAACTCCATGTCGGGCCGGCCGATGATGGCGTGCAGCGACCGCTGCCCGATGTTGCCGGTCGTCCATTGGATCACCCGCAGCGGACGGTCAGTGGCTCTCATGGCGCTCCTCGAGGTCGGTGGTGGTGTGATCACTTTATTGGGATGCGATGCACGGGCGTCTGTGGCACCGTCGAAGGCCGTGACCACCCTGACCCTGCGCACCGCCACCGACGACGATTGGCCGGCGATATCGTTGCTGGCCGCCACCGGTTTTGGGTGGTCGGTCGAGCCGGAGTCGTTCACGGCATGGCGGGTTTTGCAGGCCACCGACGGTGCGGTGGTGGTGTACGACGGCCGCGACATCGTCGGTCACGCGCTGTACCTGGATTTGCGGCTGACCGTCCCCGGCGGGGCGGTGTTGCCCACGGCCGGGGTCAGCCTGGTGGTCGTCGCTCCGACACATCGTCGTCGCGGCATTTTGCGGATGATGTACGAGGATTTGCACCGGCGCATCGCCGATGCCGGATACCCGGTCGCCGCCCTGACCGCCAGCGAGGGCGGCATCTATGGCCGTTTCGGGTACGGTCCGGCCACCACCGACCACGAATGGACCATCGACCGCCGGTTCGCCCGGTTTCACCCCGACGTGCCGGACCCCGGCGGGGTCCGGTTGGTCAAACCCGTCGAGTGCCGCGACGAGCTTGCCGCCATCTATGACCGGTGGCGGCAGCGCACCCCCGGCGGGCTGATACGTCCGACCCCGCTGTGGGATGACCTGCTCGCGGATCGGGAAAGCACGCGCGGTGGCGGCACAGAACGGTTCGCGTTGCTGCATCCCGACGGCTACGTGCTGTACCGGGTGCACGGCCATGACCCGAAGTCGGTGCGGGTCGGCGAATTCCGGGCGGCGACCGCCGCGGCACACGTCGCGCTGTGGCGCGCGCTGCTGGGGCTGGACCTGATGCAGACCGTCAGCGCCCTGACCCATCCCGACGACCCGTTGCCCTACCTGCTGACCGATCCGCGGCTGGCCACCACCACCGCGCGCGAGGACGGTCTGTGGCTGCGGATCATGGATGCTCCCGCGGCGTTGCAGGCGCGCAGCTATCATGCGGACCTGTCCGTGGTGCTGCAGCTGTCCGATGGCTTCCGCGGCGACGGCGGCCGGCTGGCCCTGGAGATCCGCGACGGCCGTGCCCGGTGCACACCGACCGACGCGGCGGCCGATGTCGAGATGGACCTCGATGTGCTGGGCAGCCTGTACCTGGGCACCCACCGGGCGTCGGCGCTGGCGGGCGCCAACCGGCTGCGGTGCACGGACCCCGAGCTGATCCGACGCCTGGACGCCGCGTTCGTCAGCGACCTGCCGGCCCAGATCGGTTTCGGCTTCTAGGATTTGACGCGAGATTGCAGCCAGGGAGGGATCTACCGGCGCTGTTGGTCCCTGAGTGCAATCTCGGGGATTACAGCCGGGCCAGGTCGTAGTCACCCACCTGACCGGCCAGCACACCCAGCTGGTCCTGCGCGGACCCCAGCGTCTGCTCGATCGCGGTCAGCCGCGCGGCGTAGTGGCCCACCGGGTATTCCGCGGTCACCCCGATACCTCCGTGCAGCTGGATGGCCTCCTGGGCGATGTGCCGCCCGGAGCGGGCGATCTGCAGTTTGGCGCGCGCCGCGATCACCGGGTCGACGTTGCCGTCGGCGATCGACATTGCGGCATACAGATTCATGCTGCGCGCCAACTCCAGCGACACGTACATGTCGGCAGCACGCTGGGTCAGCGTCTGGAAGGTGTTCAGCGTGACCCCGAACTGCTTGCGCGTCTTGAGGTAGTCGGTGGTCAGCCGCAGCGCCTCCTCCATCGCGCCGAGCGCCTCGGCGCACAGCGCCGACTGGATGCGGATCAGGCCGGCCCGCAACGCCGGCGATGCATCAGTGGCGGCCCCCAACGGCTGCGCCGCGGCCGCGTCGAAGTCGATCTGGGCGCCGTGCAGACCATCGAAGGTCCGGTACGGCTGGCGGGTCACCGCCGCGTTCTCGGCGGTGTCGACCAGGAACAGTCCGGTCCCGCCGTCCGGCAGGGCCGCGCTGACCACCAGGGTGTCCGCGCAGTGGCCGGCCAGCACCGGGTTCTTACGCCCGCTGATCACCCACGAATCGCCTTGCCGCACCGCCGATGTCGACACCTGCAGTGCGGCGCCACGCATTCCGGGCTCGTTGTGCGCCAACGCCAGCAGCTTCTCGCCGGCGGCGACGTCGTCGAGCAACCCGCGCTGGTCGTCGCTGCCCTGCTCGGCGATGATGGCGCCGGGCCCGAGGGCGGCGTTGACGACGGGCTCGGGCGCCAGGCGCCGCCCGATCTCGGTGAGGACCAGCATGACCTCGATCTGGCCGCCGGCGTCGGGCTCCAGGCCGAGCCCCAGGATCCCGACCTCGGCCAGCTGCCTCCACACGTCGCGGTTCCAGCCCAGCTCGGTGTCGACGATCTTGTTGTGGGTCTCGATGTCGTAGTTGCGCAACAGATCCCGGGTGGTGTCGCGGAGCAGGGTCTGCTCGTCGCTCAATTGGAAGTCCATGGCTGCCTCACAATCCCAGGATGGTGGACGAGATGATGGTGCGTTGCACCTCGTTGCTGCCGCCGTAGATCGATGTCTTGCGGTAGTTCAGATAGTGCGGCGCGCTGTGCTGCGCCCAGTGTGGCGACGCGAGATCCGGCCCCGCCTCGAACGGCAACGCGTCCGGGCCGGCAACCTCGACCATCAATTCGGTGGCGATCTGCTGCAGTTGGCTGCCGCGCAGCTTCAGCACCGACGACGCCGGGTTGGGCTTGCCGTCGACCGAACCGGAGGCCACCCGCATCTGGGTGAGTTCCAGGGACAGCACGTCGTTCTCCGCCTCGGCGAGGCGCGCCGCGAACAGCGGGTCGCTGAGCAGCCCGGTCTCGGTGGCGCGCTTTTTGACCTCGGCGAGGCGGACCTTGGTGCGGCCCACTCCGGCGATACCGGCGCGCTCGTTGCCGAGCAGGAATTTCGCGTACGACCAGCCCTGGTTCTCCTGGCCCACCAGCTGATCGGCGGGCACCCGGACGTCTTCGAAGAAGACCTCGTTGACCTCGTAGCCGCCGTCGATCAGCTTGATCGGTCGCAGCGTGACTCCCGGGGTGGACATTTCGAACAGCAGGAAGGAGATACCGGCCTGGCGTTTGGGCGCCTGCGGATCGGTGCGGACCAGGCAGAAGATCCAGTCCGCGTACTGCCCCAGCGTGGTCCAGGTCTTCTGGCCGTTGACGACGTAGCTGTCGCCGTCGCGCACCGCGGTGGTGCGCAGCGACGCCAGGTCCGACCCGGCTTCGGGCTCGGAGAATCCCTGACACCACCAGATGTCCAGGTTGGCGGTCGGCGGCAGGAACCGTTCCTTGAGTTCCTGCGAGCCGAACTCGGCGATCACCGGGCCGACCATGTTGGCGTTGAACGTCAGCGGTTCGGGCACGCTGGCCAGTTGCATCTCGTCGAGCCAGATCTGGTGCTGGGTGGCGGTCCAGTCCTTGCCGCCCCACTCCACCGGCCAGCCCGGCACCGCCAGACCGTGCTCGTTGAGGATCTTGTGGCTGGTGGCGATCCCGTCGCGGCCCAGCTCATGGCCCAGCCGGACCCGCTCGCGCAGTTCGGCGGGAATCTTGGTGGTGTAGAAGGTCCGAAGCTCGTCGCGGAAAGCGGCCTCATCTGCGGTGAGCGCCAACTGCATGGCAGCCTCCTTGTCTGGCGGGTGAGCGTGCACCGATGCTGTCTGAACACTAATGCGTGCGGTTACCGGCCGGTCGGCAGCCCCCGACCAGTCGGTTGGTTGTGCACAGTTGCGGATTGCTCCACAGCGGGCCCCTGATCGCCCGGTGTGCGGCCGGTCCGCGTCGTGGCCGCTGCTTAGGGTCGGCCCCATGCGAACCGAACTTCCGGTCGGCCGGGCGCACCGCCGGCTGGGTCTGCCGCCCCAATGTCAGGACGGCGACGCCGCTGACACCTGCGATGAGGACGACGACGCCGCTGAGGAGGACCCCAACGCGATCCTGCCGCGCTGGGTTCCCGACGGAACGGCGTCCGGGGGCTGGCTGGCCAAGGTGCGGGTCGACCCCGGCCGCAGTGGGGCCATCGCGCTGGCGGCGGTCGCGGCGGTCGCGGTGCTGATCACGGTGTTCACGCTGGTCGGGGATCGGCCCGCGCCGGTCGCATCGGCCAAACTGCCTGCCGTGGAGGTGGTTTCCTCGGTCACCCGCAGCGCGGATCCCGGGCCGGCGGCCGCCGAGGCGCAGCCGGTGGTCAGCGTGGTGGGCCTGGTGCACAGCCCGGGACTGGTGACCTTGGCTCCCGGGGCCCGCATCGCCGACGCGCTGACCGCGGCCGGCGGTGTACTCGACGGCGCCGACACCGTCGGATTGAACCTGGCACGCCAGGTCGCCGACGGTGAACAGATCGTCGTCGGTATCGCGGAGCGGGTGGGGCTGCCCAAGTCGCTGGGCAGTTCGGTGAGTGGACGCGACGATGCCGGGCAAGCCCCAGCCGCCCCCGCGCAGCCCACCTCGCGCTCGGCGCCCGCCAAGGCCGGTGGGCTCGTCGACCTCAACACGGCGACCGTCGCGCAACTCGACACCCTGCCCGGCGTCGGTCCGGTCACCGCCGCGGCGATCGTGGCGTGGCGCGACGCCCACGGCAAGTTCACCAGCGTCGACCAACTCGGCGAGGTGGACGGCATCGGCCCGGCGCGCCTGGAGAAGCTGCGTGCCCTGGTCCGCGTCTGAGCCTCATGGAGCAGCGGCTGGATCTGCGGTTGGCTCCGACCGCGCTGGCCAGTTGGCTGGTCACCGCTGCCGGGATCGTGTGGCCGGTCGGCAATCTGCTCGCCGCATCGGGCGTCGCGCTGGCCGCGGCGTCGGCGGTGCTGTGGTGGCGGGCCGACCGCGTGCGTGCCGGCGGCCTCGCGATGCTGGGTGTCGGCCTGGCGGCGGTGGGTGTGGTGGCGGCCGGGTTCGGGTGGGCGGTGGCGCTGCGCGCCGACGCGGTGCGCCGGCACCCGATCGTCGCGGCGTTCGGCACGGTCGCACCGGTGGTCGTCACCCCCAGCGAGAGCGCGATGGTGGTGGGTGGGCGCCGGCTGATGTTTCGCGCCACCCTGCAGCGGCTGCGCGCCGAGCCGATCACCGGCCGGGTGGTGGTCTTCGCGCCCGCCGCCGACGTCAGCGAGGTCATGGTCGGCCAGCCGCTGGCCTTCTCGGCCCGGATCGCCCACCCGAACAGGCGTGACCTGACCGTCGCGGTCCTCACCGCCGCCGGGGCGGCGACGCCGGGCCGGGCCGGGCCGGTGCAGCGGGCCGCGCACACCGTGCGGACCCGGTTCGCGGAGCTGGCCGGCCAGGTGCTGCCGGGGGAGCAGGCCAGGATGCTGCCGGCCTTGGTGCTGGGGGACACCTCGGCGGTCACCGCCACCACCAGCCGCGAGTTCCGGGCCGCCAACCTGATGCACCTGATGGCGGTGTCGGGCGCCAACGTCACGATCGTGTGCGGGGCGGTGCTGTTCGCTGCCCGGCTGATCGGTCCGCGGCCGGCGGCGGGCCTGGCCGCGCTGGCCTTGGTGGTGTTCGTGATCGTGGTGCAGCCCACCGCCAGCGTGTTGCGGGCGGCGGTGATGGGGGCGATCGCGCTGCTGGGGGTGGTGTCGTCGCGGCGGCGGCAGGCGATCCCGAGCCTGGCCGCCAGCGTGCTGCTGCTGATGGCGGTCGCCCCGCAGCTGGCGGTCGACGTCGGGTTCGCCCTGTCGGTGGTGGCCACCGCGGCGCTGGTGGTGATCGCCCCGATCTGGTCGCGGCGGCTGGTCAGCCGGGGCTGGCCCAAACCGGTGGCCGACGCGCTCTGCGTGGCGTGGGCGGCGCAGCTGGTGACCGCGCCGCTGATCGCCGGCATCTCCGGGCGCCTCAGCGTGGTCGGGGCCGCCGCCAACCTCCTGGTGGCGGTGATGGTCGTGCCGATCACCGTATTGGGTAGCGCCGCGGCGGCGCTCGGCGTCCTCTGGCCGGCCGGGGCGCAGCTGCTGATCCGCTTCACCGGCCCGGAACTGTGGTGGGTGTGCCATGTCGCGCACTGGGCTGCCGCGGTGCCGGGGGCGACGGTGCCCGTTCCCGCCGGTGTGGCCGGGGTGGCCGTCCTGGTCGCGGGCGCCGCGCTGGCGGTGCCGGCCTGGCGCTGGCGCTGGTTTCGGTCGGCGACGGCCGCGGTGCTGGTCTGCGCGCTGGCGTGGGCGGCGTCCGGCCTGTTGACCGGGCAGGACCGGCTCGCGGCGCTGTCGGCCACCCGTGACACGATTGCCGGGTGAACCAACCGGTCTCGCCGCTGCACCTGGTTCTCGGGGACGAGGAACTGCTGGTCGAACGCGCGGCGGCCGAGGTGCTGCGGGCGGTGCGCAAGCAGGCCGGCACCGCCGACATCCCGGTGGACCGGTTGCGGGCCGGTGACGTCGACCCCCATGAGCTGGCCGAGCTGTTGAGCCCGTCGCTGTTCGCCGACGAACGGGTCGTGGTTCTGGAGGCCGCCGGCGAGGCCGGCAAGGACGCCGTCGCCCTGATCGAGTCGGCGGCCGCTGATCTGCCGCCCGGCACGGTGCTGGTGGTGGTGCATTCCGGCGGCGGGCGCGCCAAGGCGCTGGCCGGCAGGCTGCGCGAACTGGGGGCCCAGGTGCATCCCTGCGCAAAGATCACCAAGCCCAGCGAACGGACCGACTTCGTCCGCGCCGAATTCCGGGCGCTGCGGGTCAAGGCCGACGAGGCCGCGGTGTCCGCACTGCTCGACGCGGTCGGCTCCGACATCCGTGAGCTGGCCGCCGCATGCTCACAGCTGGTGGCCGACACCGGCGGCCACGTCGACGTCGCCGCGGTGCGCCGCTACCACAGCGGCAAGGCCGAGGTGAAGGGCTTCGACATCGCCGACAAGGCCGTTGGCGGTGATGTGGCCGGCGCCGCCGAGGCGCTGCGCTGGGCGATGATGCGCGGGGAGCCGCAGGTGGTGCTGGCCGACGCCCTGGCCGAGGCGGTACACACCATCGCGGTGGTCGGGCCGCGCAAGGGCGATCCCTACGGGCTGGCCTCCGAGCTGGGGATGCCGCCCTGGCGGGTGCAGAAAGCCCAACGGCAGGCGCGGCGCTGGTCGCGGGACACGGTGGCCGAAGCGTTGCAGGTGGTCGCCGCGCTCAACGCCGACGTCAAGGGCGCGGCCGTGGACACCGACTACGCGCTGGAAGCCGCGGTCCGCAAGGTCGCCGAGCTGGTGGCCGACTAACCCGACGAGCAGCTGCCCGAGCGGCATCGTCACGACGCGACACGCCGCCGACGCGTCGTGACAGTGCCAGTCGCGGTCGGCGGAGACGCAAAAGCCCCCGTTTCGGTAGGCGAAACGGGGGCTTTGCGGCTGCTCGCGCGCTACGGCGCGGCAGATCAGATCTTGTTGAGGGCCTGCGCCAGCGCCGACTTCTTGTTGGCGGCCTGGTTCTTGTGGATCACGCCCTTGCTGGCGGCCTTGTCGAGCTTGCGGCTGGTCGACACCAGCAGCTCGGCGGCCTTGTCCTTCTCGCCGGCCTCGGCGGCCTCGCGGAAGGCGCGGACCGCGGTACGCAGCGACGACTTCACCGACTGGTTCCGCAGCCGGGAGATCTCGTTGGTGCGGTTGCGCTTTTCCTGCGACTTGATGTTGGCCACGCGTAAGTTCCTTCGCAATTCTCGGCTTGGGTTACCTCAGGGCAAGCGAGCACCTGGGCAGCAGCTGTTCAGGCTACCAGTCGGCGCGCGGATCTCCCAAAGCAGAACGGCCCCGACCGGAATGAACGCGCACTGAAACGATGGTTCTGCGGCAGCATAAGACGGGTGAGACCCACCCGGTGCGGGCCGCCGCTGGCCTGGCTCGCCGCGGGCTCCCTGGCGTTGCTGGTGGGCGCGTTGGCCATCGGGGTGGCTCTGGGCGGCCTCATGCCGCTGCCGTACCGCTGCGGGTCGGCGGTGCTGGACTACATCGATGGCCAACGGACCGCGGTGCAGGTCATCGCTGTCGGCGTATTCGTCTCATCGGTGCTGCTGGGGGTGTACGCGGCGGCGGCCAGCTCCCGGATGCGCCAACTCGGGGCGAGCGCGACCGGCGCCGCGATCGCGCTCGGCGGCGGATTGCTGGCGGCCGCCTCGCTGGGTTTGGCCGGGTTGCTGAGCTGGGTGCTGTCGCGTCCGGAGGTCACCGGAGACGCCGCGGTGGTCCACGCGCTGTACTTGCTGGTGTTCCTCACCGGCGGAATCGGCCACATCGTGGCGCTCGGCCTGCTGCTGGCCGCGATGGCGGTGGCCAGCCTGACATGGGGTCTGCTGCCCAGGGCGCTGGCCTGTGCGGGCGTGGTCATCGCCGGGATCGCCGAAGCTGCCACCCTGGTGTTGGTGTGGCCGGAGATCGCGCCGCTGCTGCCCGTCGCGCATCTCGGCGGGCTGGTGTGGCTGATCGTCGCCGGCGCCCTGTTGTCGGACCGGGGGGCGTCGGGCGCCTAGGCGGGCCCGATCACCACCCGGTGCAGGTCGTCACCCAATTCGATGGTGCCGCCGAACTCCTCGGCGGCCAATGACCGCCACTGCTCCTCCTGCCCGGGCGCGATGGTGGGCACATAGTGGGTCAGGATCAGCGTGCCCACCCCGGCGCGGCTGGCGGTCGCGGCGGCCTGCTGCACCGACGAGTGGTAATCGCAGATATCCCGGAGCCGTTGCTGCGGTAGCAGTTCGATCAGGTCTTTGCGGATCACGGTGTGCACCAAGGCATCCGCTCCGGCCGACAGATCGTCGAGGCCGGCGCAGGGCACGGTGTCCCCGGCCAGCACCACCGCGCCAGCCTGGTGTTCGACGCGGAATGCGATGGTCGGCGCCACCGGTCGGTGATCGGTCGGCGCCACCCGGATCCGCACACCGTCGCGATCCCACACCGAACCGTCGGTGTGCTCGCGCACCCGCACCGGCGGCGGCGCGGTCAGGTCATCGTGATGGGCGATCCGGTAGCCGATGTCGTGGCCGAAGGCCTTCAGCGTCGCATCGACCACTTCCGCGGTGCCGGGCGGTCCGATGATCGGCAGCGGCGTCGGGTCCGGCGTGAACGTGGTGACCCATCGGCTGATGATGACGTCCCCGAGATCAGCGATGTGGTCGCTGTGCAGATGGGTCAGCAACACCGCCGACAGGCCGTTCGCCGCCCCGCCGGCCGCCGCCAACCGCTGCAGCACCCCGCGCCCACAGTCCACCAGGAACACCTGACCGCCGGTGCGGATCAGGGTCGACGGTCCCGCCCGGTTCGGGTCGGGAATCGGACTTCCGGTGCCTAACAGCGTGACTTCGATCATCGAGGCGACGTCTCCTCAATCCACGGGGGCCGGACACCCCATTCCTATCGCGTCGGCGGGGGAGCGCACCCGCACTTGGCGCAGATCGCCGGCCGGCTACGAGGCCCGGCGGCCCCACCGGGTCGCGGCCGCGGCCATCGGCCACAGCCGGCTGGTGACGTCGCGGATCAGGATTCCGGTTCGGGTGGCCGGGACGAGCAGCCCGGCGGCGAGGCTGACGGCGTTCTCCTTGGCGTCTCGCTGCGGGCGGTGCCGGGTCTCGTAGTCGCGCAGCCCGGACGCGATGTCACCTCCCACGGCGTCGGCCAGCGTGTATGCGCCCACCATGGCCAGGCTCGACCCGTCGCCGAACAGTGAGACGCACGACGCGGCGTCGCCGACCAGCCCGATCGGGCCCTGCGACCACCGAGGTACCCGCACCCTGCTCACCGAATCGAAATAGAGGTCGTCGGCCAGCCGGACCCGGTCCAGCAACTCCGGGACCCGCCACGCGGCGCCGGCATAGGCGTCCAGCAGCAACCGCTTGTGCTGCTCGGTGTCGCGATGGTCGAAGTGCGCGACGGCGGGCGCGCGGAACATGAACGCCACGATCGCCCGGCCCCGAGCGGGGTGGATGGCCACCGCCCGGCCCGGGGTGTTGTACATCACCAACTCGGTACCGGTCTCGCCGTCCAGCGGCATGGTGGCGACGTAAATGCCCAGGTGGTGTACGTAGTCGCGCTCGGGACCGAACGCCAACGCGCGCACCGCCGAATGGGTGCCGTCGGCGCCCACCACCAGGTCGAACCGGCGCTGCTCGCCGCTGTGCAAGGTCGTCCGCACACCGTCGCCGTCGCGGTGAAGTGCGGTGATCCAGTCGCCGAATCGAAACGCGGCGTCGTCGCCGACCGCAGCACAGAGCGCCCGGGCCAGATCCGCCCGCGGCAGCTCGACATCCGCCGGTTCGGCCCATGTCGCCGTCATATCGACCCGACCGACCACGCGCCCGTTGCCGTTGACCAGCACCATGTCCCGCACGCCGGTGGCGCAGTCCCGCAGCGTGCCCCAGATGCCCATTCGCTCGGCAACCCCGACCGCCTCACCGCGCACGTCGACCGGGCTTCCGCTGGACCGCGCGCCCGCGGCGCGCTCCACCACGGTCACCTCGAAGCCGCGCCGCGCCAGCCAATACGCCGTCGTCGCACCCGCGATACCGCCACCGGACACCAATGCGCTTCGCATACCACCACCGTACGTGCAGTCAGTGTAAAATTGCAATGACTGCAATTAGGGAGGTGTCATGCCGTCGCTGCGTGATCGCAAACGGGCCCGGACCCGCCAGGCACTCGCCGACGCCGCGGCCGAGCTGTTCCTGCGCGACGGCTATGAGCAGACGACGATCGCCGATATCGCGGCCGCCGCCGACGTCAGCCCACGCACCTTCTTTTCCTACTTCGCCAGCAAGGAGGAGGTGCTGTTCGTCGACGGCGGCGCGCGGGTGCAGGCGGCGCTGGCCGCGATCGACGAGCGCGGCCCGGGAGAGACGCCGACCGGCGTCCTGCTGCGCGCGCTGCGGGAGGTCAGCCTGACCCATGACGACCTGATCGGGCCGACGGCCTCGCTGCGATTGCAGCTGATCCGCACGGTGCCCGCCGTACGGGGCCGGGCGCTGCAAGTGCAACAGGATGCCGCGGGCCAGATCGCGCGACGGCTGCGCGACGCCTTCCCCGACGACCTCGACGACGTCGAATCCGCGGCGCTGGTGGGGGCATTCATCGGCGCCATCAGCGGTGCACTGCAGGTGTTGGTGGGCGACCGTAGCGCGGCGGAGGTCGGCGCCGACGTCGACGCGCTGCGGGACCGGCTGAACCGGGCCATCGCCGTCGCGTTACGGCCCTGGACTACTTGAGCATTCGGCCGGACCGGCTTCCGCGGACGACGAGTTGGCGTAGCCTGGTGTGAACCGGATCACAGACCGGAGGCCTGGATGCGAATTGCGGACGTGCTGCGGAACAAGGGTGCCGCGGTGGTGACCATCGACCCGGACGCCACCGTCCGGGAACTGCTCGCCGGACTCACCGAACACAACATCGGCGCCATGGTGGTGGTCGGACCCGATGGCCTCGAGGGTGTGGTGTCCGAGCGTGACGTGGTGCGCGAGTTGCACGCGCACGGCGCCAGCATGCTGGCGCGGCCGGTGTCGGCGATCATGAGCACGGTGGTCGCCACCTGCACCAAGGCCGATTCCGCCGACGACGTCAGCGTCTTGATGACCGAGCACCGGATCCGGCATGTGCCGGTGCTCGACGACGGGCGGCTGGCCGGGATCGTCAGCATCGGCGACGTCGTCAAATCACGGATCGAAGAGCTCCAGGCCGAGCACGAGCAGCTGCAGTCCTACATCACCCAGGGCTGATTCCCAGCGTCGAGCGTCGACTTATGTCACGCTCCAACGCCGAAAGCGTGCATCACCCTGACACTCGCCTCAGCCCCAGGAGTATTCGGCGCGCAGCCGGGCGGCGATCAGATCGAACACCGGGCGGTCCAGGACGGCGCCCTCCCGCCGGATGCCCTCCTCGGGCACGTCGAGCACCCGGTCCAGGCGCACCCAACTGGGTCGGCCGTCGTAGTCCCACGGCCCGGCGCCAATCCCCACCCAGCTGGGATCACTCTGATGGCGGCTCTGGCTGGACAGCATCAACCCGAGCAGCGTCTGGCGGTCACGTCCGACGACCAACACCGGGCGGTCCTTGCCGCGGGTGGGATCGTCCTCGTAGACCACCCACGTCCACACCACCTCACCGGGATCGGCACGGCCGTCCAGGTCGGGCGCGTATTGCACCTTGCGCGCCCGCTGCGCGGTGGGGACGCCGTTGCTGGTCACCGGTCGACCCCCGGGGACGGCAGTGGGTGGCTCGAATATCCCGCTGACGATTGCTTCGACCCCGATCCTGATGCCGTGCTGCAGGCCGCGCTGGATGCCCTGCTGGACCGCGGGCGCCTGTTGCAGCTGGCGGATGAGCCGCGGACCTTCGTTGAAGACCAGGTTCTCGGCGAACTGCTGGACCGCTTTCCATGGGGTCTTCCGCGCGGAAGGCATAGTTCGAAGCATAGGCGGGTGTCACGGCATCGTCGCGTGGCCCGGATTCCGGGGGCGGTGGATTCGTGCTGCGGCCTTGCCGGCCGGGATTGATCCTTCAATTAAATGCCCTAATTAATAACCGATCTACTTGCTGTTAATAACGTGGGTGCAGATAAGTCAAATTACTTACATTGCTTACCTAAATTGATTTAACCAAACCTCTTGTTAGGGGCATAAATGGTTGTTAGCCTCTCATTAGGTTTAGAGCAGCGTTGCTTGGGGGACCTGCGGCGGTACGTAATCGGCCGCCGGACTTCGGGGAAAGGCCTGATAATGAACTTCAAAAAAATTGCTGTGCTCGGAAGTTTTGGCGCTGGCGCAGCCCTGGCACTCGCGCCGCTGGCGGCCGCGGCGCCGGCGGTCGACATCACCAGCACCCTCGACAGCGAGATCGCTTCGATGAACTCCATGTTCGAGTTCGACACCTTCCTTGCCGGCGTCAGCGGGGACGTCACCAAGGGCACCGGCATCTTCGACAGTGCGAATCCGTGGGATGTGATCACGCCTGGAGACGTGCATAGCGTCCAGGGCGACGGCACCACCCTGTTCGACTTTCTGATCTACGGAGTCAACCCCACCGTCGCCGGCTTGGCCTCAGACCCGGGTTCCTACAGTCTGTTCAACGGCGCCCTGACCGAGTTCGACGACGCGTATAACGTCATGCTGTACTCCCTGCTGAGCGGCGGCCAGTTGATTCCGGCCGATGAACTTTTCGGGTCCGAGAGCGTCATCAACGCCGCGTTGGGCACGGGCACCGCCATGGGAGCCATGGACGAGTTCCTGCAAGTAAGCTGGGGCGATCTGCTCGGGTACCTCGGGATCTTCATCCCGGCCTAGTCGTCCCTCGGAAACGAAGCCCCCGACGTGACCGGTCGGGGGTTTTCGCGTGTGGGCATGCCGCGGGGCCGGCGGCGCCGAGGAGCACTGACGTCAGCACGATCGCCGCACTTACCCACCTGTAAGCAGCCAACTTGCTGCAAACACGGCTCATTGTTAGGGTTTGTTCAGGTTACTGGCGGCGATGCCGGGGGGGACCTACCAGGCGGTACACAGACAACCGCCGGCGGACATCGTGAAAGGCAATTACATGGACATTCGCAAAATCGGCGTGGTGGGCGCATTCGCGGCCGGGGCGGCCCTGGCGTTGGCGCCGCTGGCGTCCGCGGACTCCGCCAGCACCGGCGTTGACTGGGGCCAGATTCTCGCCAGCGAGATCGCGTCGATGAACTCGATGTTCGAGAACCAGGCCGCGCTTACCGGTGTTGACCCCACCGACATCGTCAAGGGCGACGAGGCATACCCGTTCGACACCATTACCCAGGCGAACTTGCTGGACAACGAGGCGTTTGGCCAGCTGCTGTACGGCGTGAACTGGACGGACGAGATGGGCTCGCTCCCGGGTTCCTTCAGCCTGTTCAACGGCGCGCTGACGCAGTTCACCGACGGCAACAACGTGCTGCTCTACGGGCTGCTGAACAACGGCGACCAGATCGACCCGACCGCCTACAGCGACTATCTGTTCGGCGGAAACGCCTCGATCGTGGATGCGCTGGGCGGCGACAGCTTCTGGGCGGACGCCGGCAACTTCTACATGAACGGCTTCAACGATATCCTGGGCTACTTCGACATCCCGTCGCTAGACATCTAGCCCTCACTTCGAAACGACGCCCCCGGAGGATCACTCCGGGGGTTTCGTTTTGCGGGCGTCGCCTCGCTACCCTGACTAGGCAGTAGGCCCGCACCACCCGTTCACCAGGAGATTCCCATCAGCAGTTTCGCCGACCAAACCTTCACCGCGCCGGCGCAGATTCGGAACTTCTGCATCATCGCCCACATCGATCACGGCAAGTCCACGCTGGCGGACCGGATGCTGCAGCTCACCGGCGTCGTCGACGAACGGTCGATGCGTGCCCAGTACCTGGACCGGATGGACATCGAGCGGGAACGCGGCATCACCATCAAGGCGCAGAACGTGCGCCTGCCGTGGACGGCAAACGACGAGAACTACGTCCTGCACCTGATCGACACCCCCGGCCACGTCGACTTCACCTACGAGGTGTCCCGCGCCTTGGAGGCCTGCGAGGGCGCCATCCTGCTGGTCGACGCCGCTCAGGGCATCGAGGCCCAGACCCTGGCGAATCTGTACCTGGCGCTGGACCGTGACCTGACCATCATCCCGGTGCTCAACAAGATCGACCTGCCCGCCGCCGACCCGGAGCGCTACGCCGCCGAGCTGGCCCACATCATCGGCTGCGAACCCGAAGATGTGCTCAAGGTGTCCGGCAAGACCGGCGAGGGTGTGGCCGAACTGCTCGACGAAGTCGTCAAGCAGGTGCCGGCGCCCACCGGGGACGCCGACGCACCCACCCGCGCGATGATCTTCGACTCGGTCTACGACATCTACCGCGGCGTGGTCACCTACGTCCGCGTCGTCGACGGCAAGATCACCCCCCGCGAGAAGATCGCGATGATGTCCACCGGGGCCACCCACGAACTGCTGGAAGTCGGCATCGTGTCCCCGGAACCCAAACCCGCCGCGGGCCTGGGCGTCGGCGAAGTCGGCTACCTGATCACCGGCGTCAAGGACGTCCGCCAATCCAAGGTCGGCGACACGGTCACCACCGCCCGCAAGGGCGCCACCGACGCGCTCACCGGCTACCGCGAACCCAAGCCGATGGTGTACTCCGGGCTGTACCCGGTGGACGGGTCGGATTACCCGAACCTGCGTGACGCGCTGGACAAGTTGCAGCTCAACGACGCGGCCCTGACCTACGAGCCGGAAACCTCGGTGGCGCTGGGCTTCGGCTTCCGCTGCGGCTTCCTGGGCCTGCTGCACATGGAGATCACCCGCGAGCGCCTGGAGCGCGAATTCGACCTGGACCTGATCTCCACCTCACCCAACGTGGTCTACCGGGTGATTCGCGAGGACGACACCGAGATCGTCGTCACCAATCCGTCGGACTGGCCGGAAGGCAAGATCCGCACCGTCTACGAGCCGGTTGTGAAGACCACGATCATCGCGCCCAGCGAATTCGTCGGCACCATCATGGAGCTGTGCCAGTCGCGGCGCGGCGAACTCGGCGGCATGGACTACCTGTCGCCGGAGCGCGTCGAGCTGCGCTACACCATGCCGTTGGGCGAGATCATCTTCGACTTCTTCGACTCGCTGAAATCCCGCACCCGCGGCTACGCCAGCCTGGACTACGAGGAGGCCGGCGAGCAGGAGGCTGACCTGGTCAAGGTGGACATCCTGCTGCAGGGCGAGGCGGTGGATGCGTTCAGCGCGATCGTGCACAAGGACGGCGCGTCGGCCTACGGCAACAAGATGACCACCAAGCTCAAGGAACTCATTCCCCGCCAGCAGTTCGAGGTTCCGGTGCAGGCCGCCATCGGCTCGAAAATCATTGCCCGCGAGAACATCCGTGCCATCCGCAAGGACGTGCTGTCCAAGTGCTACGGCGGTGACATCACCCGTAAGCGCAAACTGCTGGAGAAGCAGAAGGAAGGCAAGAAGCGGATGAAGACCATCGGGCGCGTCGACGTGCCGCAGGAGGCCTTCGTCGCGGCGCTGTCCACCGACGCCGCGGCGGACAAGCCCAAGAAGTAGCGGCCGCCGAGCGTGCGGATTGATCCGCCCGGGGCGGCGTGTCGCGGATAAAACCCTACAGTCGGCGACGGCCGCCGAACTACATCGGCGCGTTGGCCGGCTGGAAGGTACCGGTGCTTTCGGCTTCCTCCTCGGCGCGGATGACGTGCACCACCGCGTTGATCAGCGCCAGGTGGGTGAACGCCTGCGGGAAATTGCCCAGATGCCGCCCGGTGCGGGGCTCGATCTCCTCGGCGTAAAGGTGCAACGGGCTGGCGAAGGACAGCAGCCGTTCGCACAGATGCTTGGCGCGGCTGACCTCGCCGATCTCCACCAGCGCCGACACCAGCCAGAACGAGCAGATCGTGAAAGCGCCTTCCTCACCGGATAACCCGTCGTCGGTCTCCTCGGTGCGGTAGCGCAGCACCAGGCCGTCCTCGGTGAGCTCGTCGGCGATCGCCAGCACCGTCGCGCGCACGTGCGGGTCATCGGGCGGCAGGAACCGGGTCAGCACGGCCAGCAGCAGCGAGGCATCCAAAGCGTCGCTGCCGTAACGCTGGGTGAACACCCCGCGAGAATCCACGCCGTGCTCGAGGATGTCGGCCTTGATCTCGTCGGCGATGGCCCGCCACTGCTGGGCGTAGCTTCGCTCACCTTGCCGCTCAGCGAGTTTGGCGCCCCGGTCCAGCGCCACCCAGCACATGATCTTGCTGGAGGTGAAGTGCTGTGGTTCGCCGCGCACCTCCCAGATGCCGCGGTCGGGCTGACGCCAGTGCTTGACGGCCTGCTCGACCTGTTGCTTGAGCACCGGCCACAGCGTTTCCGGCACCTGCTCGCGCGACCGGGCATGCAGATACACCGAGTCCAGCATGGTGCCCCAGATGTCGTGCTGGGTCTGGTTGTAGGCGCCGTTGCCGATGCGCACCGGACGGGAATGGTCGTATCCGGACAGATGGTTCAGTTCCTCCTCGACCAGACTGCGTTCGCCGCCGACGCCGTACATCACCTGCAGTTGATGGCGTTCCCCGTTGTTGGCCCCCGACACGTCGGCGATGAACGAGAAGAAGTCGTCGGCCTCGCGGTCGAGCCCCAGCGTGTACAGGCCCCACAGCGTGAACGCCGAATCTCGCACCCAGGAGTACCGGTAGTCCCAGTTGCGTTCGCCTTGCGGCGTCTCGGGCAGCGAGGTGGTGCTGGCGGCCAACAGGGCGCCGGTCGGCGAGTACGTCAGGCCCTTCAGCGTCAGCGCGCTGCGCTGCAGGTAGGCCCGCCACGGGTGGTCGGGGAAGTTCCCGATGTTGATCCACTGACGCCAGAACTCGGTCGTGTTCCACAGCTTGTCGGTGGCCTCCTGGTAGGTCTGCGGCGCCGGGTGCCGCGACCAGCTCAGCGCGACGAACACGTTGTCGCCCTCTTTGAGGCGGGTGCGGGCGCGGGCCTCCCGGCCCTCCAGGCCCAGGCGCAGGTTGGTGGTCAGCCGCAGTGTCGGCTGGGTGTCGGGGCTCTTGGTGGCCCGCGCGACGGCTTCGCTGTAGCCGTTGGCCGAGTACTCCCATTCGGTGCCGGTCCGGTGGTAGTCGAAGGCCGGTTCGCAGCTCATCACCAACTCGACAGTGCCGCTCACGCAGCGCACGCTGCGCAGCAGGATGTGCTCGGCGTCCCAGTCCATCGGGGTGCGGCGGTGGGTGCGGGAGCGGGTGTCGATGTCATGCCAGGGCCCCATCACCAGCGCATCGCGCACGATCAGCCAGCCGGTGTGGGTCTGCCACGTGGTTTCCAGGATCAGGCTGCCGGGCAGGTAGCGACGGGCCGAAGGCACCGAGACGCCGTAGGGGCCCAGCCGGAAGTGGCCGGCGCTGCGGTCCAGAACCGCGCCGAAAACGCTCGGCGAGTCCGGCCGCGGGACGCACAGCCATTCCACCGACCCGGCTGCCGAGATCAGGCACGTCGTCTCGCAGTCGGACAAGAACGCGTAGTCGGCGATGGGCGGGAAGGGGTTGCGCAGCGCTCCGCTCGAGGTGAAGGGCACCGGGTTGGCGCCGATCAGCGGCGCCCCGGGGAACTGCTGGGCGGAATGGCCGTCGACGGCGGCGTCGGCGTTGGCAGCATCCTCGGCGTCCTCGGCATTGTCGGCATTGTCGTCGGCAGGCTCGGCGTGCAGGACCATGCGGCCATCATCTCTGCCGACCCGCCCGTCGTCTACCGATTGGGTTGGTTTTCGTCAGACTGGCCGCTGGCGTTGATGGCGGCGACCGCTGCGCCCGGCTGCGCCGCGCGTGCGATCGCCGCTGGCTTGATGGCGGCGGCCCCGCTGCGCCCGGCTGCGCCGCGCTTGCGATCGCCGCTGGCTTGATGGCGGCGACCCGCTGCGCCCGGCTGCGCCGCGCTTGCGATCGCCGCTAAGGTGGGCGAAATGGACCGGTTCCTGAGCTGGTGGGATGGCGTCGAACTGTGGCTGTCCGGGCTCGGCTTCGTCGTGCAAACGTTCCTGGTGATGCCCGTTGTGCTGGTGATCGCCTACGCTGCGGCGGTGCTGTTGGACACCATGCTGGGCAGCGGTATCCGGCTGATATCGCGCACCCGGCCGCACGCCGACGCCAACGAAGTGCCGCTGCGATGAGCGCTCGGCGCACAGGCGGAGGGACCGGGCCCGGGCTGCCCCGATCGCGGGTCACGTTGGTACTGGTGGTCCTGATCCTGTTGGTGATCGCCACCTGGGTGCTGACGCACGCCGGGTGACGACGCGAGATTCTGTTAGGCTTCCCGGCATGTACGCAGCGTCCGGCAAGACCGAGTGCCACATCTTGGCGCTCATTGCCGTGGGAAATTGCGCTGTGTCCGATGTGCACTGTTGTCGCTGACCGGCATCCCGTCCGCGATGTGGCGTCCAGGGAGTTCGTGACGCTTGATCCCTTTCTCATCGCGGCCTGATTCTCGCCCAACTTTGTGAAAGGTCACCGATGCTCAACGCCCGTAGCACCGCCGCGCTGGTGCTTACCGCGACAGTGCTCGCGGCATGCGGTGGCGGTCCCAGCGACGTCGTGGGCGGCAACGGGAGCAGCGGCGCACACACCAGCGTGACGCTGGTCGCCTACTCGGCCCCCGAACCAGGCTGGAGCGCAGTGATTCCCGCGTTCACCGACTCCGACGAGGGCAAGGACGTCGAGGTGGTCACCTCCTACGGCGCATCGGGGGACCAGTCGCGCGGGGTGGCCGCCGGTAAGCCGGCCGATATCGTCAACTTCTCGGTCGAACCCGACATCACCCGATTAGTGCAGGCGGGCAAGGTTTCACCGGACTGGAACAAGGACGCCACCAAGGGCGTGCCGTTCGGGTCGGTGGTAACCCTGGTGGTGCGCAAAGGCAACCCGAAGCAGATTCGCGATTGGGATGACCTGCTCAGGCCCGGTGTCGAAGTGATCAGCCCCAGCCCGCTGAGCTCCGGATCGGCCAAATGGAATCTGCTGGCGCCCTACGCGGCCAAAAGCGAAGGCGGAAAGCATCCGCAGGATGGTTTGGACTTCGTCGGCAAGCTGGTCGGTCAGCACGTCAAACTGCGGCCGGGGTCCGGACGGGAGGCCACCGACGTGTTCATCCAGGGCAGCGGCGACGTGCTGATCAGCTACGAGAACGAGGCGATCGCCATCGAGCGGCAGGGTAAAGCGGTGCAGCACGTCAACCCGTCGCAGACCTTCAAGATCGAGAATCCGGTGGCGGTGGTGACCTCCAGCCGCCATCTCGACGTGGCCAACGCGTTCAAGAATTTCCAGTACACCGCCCCCGCGCAGAAATTGTGGGCTCAGGCCGGATTCCGGCCGGTCGACCCTGCGGTCGCCGCCGATTTCCGGGCGCAGTTCCCGATGCCGGAGAAACTGTGGACCATCGCCGACCTGGGTGGTTGGGCGACCGTGGATCCCAAACTGTTCGACAAGCGTGGCGGCTCCATCACCAAGATCTACACGCAGGCCACCGGATGACGTCGGCGAAGTTGTTGAGCCGGCAGTTGGGCAGTACCCGGCTGCGCGTCGGTACGGCGACGGTGTGGCTGTCGGTGATCGTGCTGCTGCCGCTGGCGGCGATCGGCTGGCAGGCTGTCGGCGGTGGCTGGGAGGCGTTTTGGCTGGCGGTGACATCGAATGCCGCCCTGGATTCGTTCCGGGTGACGTTGACCCTGTCGGCGGGTGTCACCGTGCTCAACCTGATTTTCGGGCTGCTGATCGCCTGGGTGCTAGTGCGTGACGAGTTCCCGGCGAAGCGGCTTATCGACGCCATCATCGATCTTCCGTTCGCGTTGCCGACCATCGTCGCCAGCCTGGTCATGCTGGCGCTGTACGGCCCGCACAGCCCGGTCGGCCTGCATCTGCAGCACACCGGATGGGGTGTCGGCGTGGCGCTGGCCTTCGTCACGTTGCCGTTCGTGGTCCGGGCCGTTCAACCTGTGCTGCTCGAAATCGACCGGGAGGCTGAGGAGGCCGCCGCATCACTGGGCGCCGGCGGTGCCACCATCTTCAGCACGATCGTGCTGCCGTCCCTGACACCGGCGCTGCTGACCGGGGCGGGGCTGGCGTTCTCGCGTGCCATCGGCGAGTTCGGGTCGGTGGTACTCATCGGCGGTGCGGTGCCCGGCAAGACCGAGGTGTCGTCCCAGTGGATCCGAACCCTGATCGAGAACGACGACCGGACCGGTGCGGCCGCGATATCGATTGTGCTGCTGTCGATGTCGTTCATCGTCCTGCTCGTTCTACGCCTGGTGGGCTCGCGGGCAGCGAAACGTCAGGAGCAGTCCGCATGACCCCCTCACCGCGGGTCCGCTACCTCATCCGGTTCCTGGCCCTGGGCTACATCGCGGTGCTGCTGGTGGTGCCGGTGGCGCTGATCCTCTGGCGCACCTTCGAACCCGGATTCGGCCAGTTCTTCGCCTACATCTCCACCCCGGCGGCCATTTCAGCGCTGGACCTGACGCTGCTGCTGGTCGCGATCGTGGTGCCGCTGAACCTGATCTTCGGGATCCCCACCGCGCTGGTGCTGGCGCGCAGCAGATTCCGCGGCAAAGGCATTCTGCAGTCCGTCATCGACCTGCCGTTCGCCGTCTCACCGGTGATCGTCGGTGTGGCGCTGATCGTGCTGTGGGGCTCGGGCGGCGCCCTGGGCTTCATCGAGAACAACATCGGCATCAAGATCATCTTCGGGCTGCCGGGCATCGTGTTGGCCACGTTGTTCGTCACGCTGCCGTTCGTGATCCGCGAAGTCGAACCGGTACTGCACGAGTTGGGTATCGATCAGGAGCAGGCGGCGGCGACGCTGGGCGCGAGCTGGTGGCAGACGTTCTGGCGGATCACGCTGCCGTCCATCCGGTGGGGTCTGACCTACGGTGTCGTGCTGACCGTGGCGCGCACGCTCGGCGAGTACGGCGCGGTGCTGATGGTGTCGTCGAATCTGCCGGGAACATCGCAGACGCTGACGCTGCTGGTTTCCGACCGCTACAACCGCGGCAACGAATACGGTGCATATGCGCTGTCCACCTTGCTCATGACCGTTTCCGTGCTGGTTCTGATCGTCCAGGTGCTGCTGGACGCTCGCCGCGCGGGCAACAAGGAGGTGTCCTCATGACCAACGCGATCACCGTGAAAGGCGCCAACAAGCGGTACGGCGATTTCGTGGCGCTGGACAACGTCGACTTCGTGGTGCCGTCCGGGTCGCTGACCGCGTTGCTGGGTCCGAGCGGTTCGGGCAAATCGACCTTGCTGCGCGCGATCGCCGGACTCGACCACCCCGACACCGGGACTATCACCATCAACGGTCACGACGTCACCGGGGTGCCGCCGCAGCGACGTGGAATCGGCTTCGTGTTCCAGCACTACGCCGCGTTCAAGCACATGACGGTGCGCGACAACGTGGCCTTCGGGTTGAAGATCCGGCACCGGCCCAAGGCCGAGATCGCCGAAAAGGTTGACAACCTGCTAGAGGTGGTGGGGCTCAGCGGATTTCAGGGGCGTTACCCAAACCAGCTGTCGGGTGGTCAGCGCCAGCGCATGGCGCTGGCCCGCGCGCTCGCCGTCGATCCGCAGGTGCTGCTGCTCGATGAGCCGTTCGGCGCGCTGGACGCCAAGGTCCGCGATGATCTGCGCACCTGGCTGCGTCGGCTGCACGACGAGGTGCATGTCACCACGGTGCTGGTCACCCACGACCAGTCCGAGGCGCTGGACGTGGCCGACCGGATCGCGGTGCTCAACAGGGGCAGGATTGAGCAAGTCGGTTCCCCGACAGACGTCTACGACGCGCCGGCGAATGCCTTCGTGATGTCGTTCCTGGGGGCGGTTTCCGCGCTGAACGGCGCACTCGTCCGGCCGCACGACATTCGGGTCGGCCGCACCCCTGACATGGCGATCGCCGCAAACGACGGTACGGCGGTATCCACCGGAGTGTTGCGTGCCACCGTCGACCGGGTGGTGGTGCTCGGCTTTGAGGTACGGGTCGAATTGACGAACGCCGCCACCGGCGGGGCGTTCACCGCGCAGATCACCCGTGGTGACGCCGAGGCGCTTTCGCTGGTCGAGGGTGACACGGTGTATGTCCGGGCCACCCGCGTTCCGCAGTTGCAGGAGGAGGAACTGGCTCCTGCTCAGGTTGGAATCGCCGCGGTCTGACCGCCCCGCGAGACTGAATCTGACGACGGCGCGACGGCGCGTCGCGTCGCCAGATTCCGAGTCGCGCGTTGTGGTCTCGGCCGTTACCCGCCGACCGCGGGGCGGGGCATCGTGAACCGGTTGTCCCGCATCCGCAGTACCTGCTTGCGCAGCGGCGGCGGTGTCACACCCCGCATCGGGCCGACGGCCGGCGGCACGTGTTCGTTGGCGATGGCGACGTCTTCGGCCGCCCAGAGCGGAAGGGCTCGGAAGTTGTTTGCCTTGACCGGCAACGGTTCAGCGGCGGTACTGGGCGTAGCCGCGGGCCAGCTGTTGGGAACCGACAACCCGCCGACGGACAGCGCCCGCTCGCTGCTGACCACCGCCGGCCCGCGCACCCCGGCCGATCCGAGGGCCTGAGGCGCGGCGTCGACGAGTCGGGGTGTCTGGCCGGCCGCAGCGGCAGAGGCGCTCGACTCCAGATCGCTTTTCATCGAATAGCCGAGGTTCATCCACTGGAACACCGCATAGGGCACCCGAATCCCCGGGTCCAACGGCCCGAGGATGGTGTTGACCTGCGACATGAAGGTGATGAAGCCGGAGAAGGCATCTGCGGATGTGCCCGCCGCGGCGGTATTGGTCGCACCGGCCGGGGCACTGGATTGCAATGGCGCCGCCGATGTCAGCTGCACGGCGGTCTGGGCCTGCTGGGCGGCGGAGGTGCCGACGGCCTGGGCCACCGAACTGCCCTGGGCTGACTGCCCGGCCGGATTGGTGGTCTGTGGCGGCTGGTTGAACGGCGTCAGTGTGGCGGCCACGGAAGCCCCGGCGGCATAGCCATACATTGCGGTGGCGTCTTGCGCCCACATCTCGGCGTAGGCCGCCTCGGCAGCGGCGATCGCGGGCGTGTTCTGACCCAAGAAGTTCGTCGCCACCAGCGACATCAACAGCATCCGGTTGGCCTCGATGACCGGCGGCGGCACGGTCGCGGCGAACGCCGCCTCATAGGCCGCCGCGGCGGCCAGCGACTGGGCGGCGGTCTGCTCGGCCTGCGCGGCGGTCTCGTTCAACCACGCGACATACGGTGCGGCGGCGGTTGTCATGGTGGTCGCCGACGGGCCGCGCCAGATCTCGGTCAGTTCAGCGGTAACCGATGCGTAACCGGCTGCCGCGGTGCTCAACTCGGCGGCCAGCTGACTCCAGGACGCCGCCGCGGCCATCATCGGTCCGGATCCGGGACCGGAATACATTCGACCCGAGTTGATCTCGGGCGGTAGTGCCCCGAAATCAAGCACGACCATACCTCCGCAGAATCACCCGGCTATCCGCCGAAGGCGGGACGAGGCATGCTGAACTTGCGAGGTCCCACCCGCAGCACGCTGCTGACCGACGAACGCCCCGCCGCGCCGGCGACGGCGCCCATGCCGGCTGCCGGTGCCGCGCCGAGCATGCCCGGATTTCCGGCGGCCTCAGCGGCAGCGGTGGCTCCGAGATTGGATTCCGGTACCCACAGCGGCTCGTTGCCCAGCAGCCCCGGCGCAGCCGGCGGCGCCCAACTCTGCGGGACGGACAATCTGCCGACCGGTGCGGACCCGCCCATGTTCGCGGCCACCGGTGGGCGGGTGGCCGTCGGTGCCGGTTCGGCAGACTTCAGCGGGCCGGCGGCTTCGGGCGACGACGCCTTGGGAGCGGCACTGTGCGTTTCGATGTCGCGCTTGGCCGCGTAGAACATGCTGGCCGCCGAGGTGTAGGTACGGCTGAACGCCGCCTCGAGGCTGACCGGTCCCATCAACGTGTTGAATGCGCTGAAGCTGCTGAGCAGGCTGGTCCAGGGGTCCGCCGCCGTCGTCGCAGCCGTCTGCGAGGCCCCCGTGGACAGGGACTGAAGCTGTTGCGGCACAGCGGCCATCGTCTGGGACACCGTGTTCTGTGCTTGTTGGGCGCCAGAGGAGGCGAGGGCTTGAGCGACCGCGGCGCTCTGGGCGGACTGCCCGGCCGGATTCGTGGTCTGGGTCGGATCGCTGAACGGCGTCAGCCGTGTCGCGGCCGCCGAAGACGCGGCGTAGCCGTACATGGCGGCGGCGTCCTGCGCCCACATCTCGTCGTAGGCGGCCTCGGTGCTCGCGATCGCCGCCGTGTTCTGACCGAGGAAGTCGCTGGCAACCAGATTCGCCAACTGGACCCGGTTGGCCGCCACCAACGGCGGCGGAACGGTGGCAGCGAAAGCCTGCTCGTAGGCCGCTGCCGCGGTACGTGCCCGATTAGCGGCTTCCTCGGCGGTCGCCCCGGTGGTGGTCGTCCACGCCAAATACGGTGCGACGGCCGCCACCATCGTGTCGGATGCGTTGCCCAGCCAGTCTTCGCCGTACAGGTTGGAGATCACTGCGGTGTATCCGCGTGCGGCTGAATCCAATTGGCTCGCCAGCGCGTCCCAGGCCGCCGCGGCCGCCATCATCGGTGCTGAACCCGGGCCCGCGTACATCCGGGCCGAGTTGATCTCCGGTGGTAACGATCCGAAATCCGGCATGAATATCCTTTCTGATCCCGGCCGATCGGTCGGGGGCGTGGCATGAATCCAACTGACCTAAGCGCCTGCCGCGAAACGTGATTCGCCGACAGCGACCGCTCGCCGATCAAGAGTGATGCCCGGCCACCAGAACGGTGGGCGGATCGGTGCAGCTAGGTCAGCGCCGAGTGGAGCTGAAACATCGCCCAGCGGCGCCCAGCACGTCGCCGGCTGCCGCGTAACGCGGGTCGAGCTGGTCGCTGCTGGGCATGTTCGCTGTTCTCCTGCTGCGGTCAACGGCACTGGTCCGATGACACGGGAATTTTGATTAATGTTAACCAGAGACGGACCTTGGCAGCCGGGTGCCGGATCGCTTGAAATCCCCTGGGAAATCGAGCTGACCTGCGCTGATCGACTGTCGAAAGGTTTTTTCTCAGGCCGATTCGAACTACCGGCGCTCAGGCCGCGAGCCGGCCACGGGCCAGTGCGGCCTCGACGCGGTCCAGCACCGTCGCGGCGACCAACCGATGTGCGCCCAGCGGTTCGGCCATCGGGACGCCCAGACGGCGGGCGTAGCCGGCGACCCGGTCGGTGATCCGGCCGTGGGCCAGGAACCAGGGGGCGATCACCAACTGGGTGGCACCGTGAGCGCGCAGCCGTTCAGCGGCCGCGGCCAGCGTGGGCGCCGTTCCGCTGGCGAAGCCGACCTCGACTCCCGCCCAGCGGGTTCCGTGCGCCAGCGGAGCGGCCAGGCCGGCAGTGCGGGCGTTGGCGGCAGGGTCCGAGGAGCCCACCGCGGCCACCAGCACGCCGAGATCGGCGTCGAACCGGGACACCCCCCAGCGGGCCAGGCGCTCCCGCAACACGCTCAACAGACGCTCGTCCTCGCCGAGCACCTCGGCTTGCCGCACGGTGGCGCCGGTCTCGGCGATCACACCGGGGATGTCGGTGCGCGCGTGGTAGGCACTGGCCAGCAGCAGGGGAGCCACCACGACGTCACCAGACACCACCGGCAGCACGTCGCGCAGGTTGGGCGTGTTGTGCTCGCAAAACGCCTCCCGCACGTCGAGTTCGGGGGCAATCCGGCGCAGCTGGCCGGCGACTGCGCGGGTGTTGTCGGCAGCGCGGGGATCCGCGCTGCCGTGTGCGGTCAGCAGCACGGTGGTCACGGCGCCGCTGCTCCCCATCGCTTCACTCTGCATCGGCGCGACGCGGTCGGTCTCACGACGCGTGCAGCCCGCATTCCACCTTGGCGGTGCCCTGCCAGCGTCCGCTGCGCGGGTCGGCGCCCTCGGCGGGCTTGACGGTGCACGGGGCGCAGCCGATCGACGGGTAGCCCTCGTCGATGAGCGGGTTGACCAGCACATCGTGCTCGGTGATGTAGGCGGCCATGTCGTCATCGGTCCACGCCGCCAGCGGGTTGATCTTCACCAGACCGAACTGCTCGTCGTAGCTGATCAGCGGGGCGTTGGCGCGGGTGGGCGCCTCCACCCGCCGCAGCCCGGTCACCCACGCCGAGTAGCCATTCAGAGCCCGGGTCAGCGGTTCGACCTTGCGCAGCCGGCAGCACTCACCGGGGTTGCGGGCGAACAGATCCTTGCCCAGCAGCGCGTCCTGCTGGGCCACCGTGTGCTCGGGGGTGACGTTGAGGATCCGCACGTCATAGACCGCCTCGACCGCGTCGCGGGTGCCGATCGTCTCGGCGAAGTGATAGCCGGTATCCAGGAACAGCACCGGCACACCCGGGCGCACCTTGGCGGCCAGGTCCACCAGCACCGCGTCGGCCATGTTGGAGGCCACGACATAGTTGCAGGTCGCTGCCCCGCGGGGACCGTTCACCCCGCCGAAGTGTTCGTCGGTCCAGCGCAGCAACTCGGTGGCGTCGGCACCGTCCAGCTCGGCGGCGCCGCGCGCGGCGAGATCCCGTAGCTGCGCCTCGCTGTAGCTCATCGCAGGTCGTCCTCATCGGCGCGCACTACCCACTGCGCGAACCGTTCACCGTCCTCGCGGTGCTTGATGAAGTTGCGCACCACCCGGTCGATGTAGTCGCCGAGCTCGTTGTCGGCGACCTTGTGCTGGCGCAGTTTGCGGCCGAAGCCGCTGTCGGCGCCCAGGCTGCCGCCCAGGTGCACCTGGAAGCCGGGCACCGAGTTGCCGTGACCGTCGTCGATCATCTGGCCCTTGAATCCAATGTCGGCGACCTGGATGCGGGCGCACGAGTTGGGGCAGCCGTTCATGTTGACGGTGATCGGCACGTCCAACTGCGCGTTGAGGTCGTCGAGCCGACGCTCGAGTTCGGGGACCAGCGACTGCGACCGGGTGCGGGTCTCGACGAACGACAGCTTGCAGAACTCCAGACCGGTGCAGGCCATCACGTTGCGCCGCCAGTGCGACGGCGCCGACGGCAGACCCAGCGCGTCCAGGTCGGCGACCAGCTCGTCGAGCTTGTCGTCGGGGACGTCGAGAATGATCAGCTTCTGGTAGGGGGTCAGCCGGGCGCGGTCCGATCCCACCTTCTCCATCAGGTCCGCGACGGCGGACAGGATGGTGCCCGACACCCGGCCGGCGATCGGGGCGACGCCGACGGCGTTGGTCCCGTTCTTGAGCTTCTGCACCCCGACGTGGTCGATGGTGTGCGGCGGCTGCACCGGGGCGGGGCCGTCGATCAGCGGACGCTTGAGGTATTCGGTTTCGAGAACCTCGCGGAACTTCTCCGGTCCCCAGTCCTTGACCAGGAACTTCAACCGGGCCTTGGACCGCAGTCGGCGGTAGCCGTAGTCGCGGAAGATCGCGGTGACGCCCTCCCACACCTCGGGCACCTCGTCCAACGGCACCCACACGCCCAGCCGCTGGGCCAGCATCGGGTTGGTGGACAGGCCGCCGCCGACCCACACGTCCAGGCCGGGTCCGTGCTCGGGGTGGTTGACACCGATGAACGAGACGTCGTTGATCTCGTGCGCGACGTCCTGCAGGCCGGAGATCGCGGTCTTGAACTTGCGCGGCAGGTTGGCGTACTCGGGGTTGCCGATGTAGCGGCGCACGATCTCGTCGAGGGCGGGGGAGGCGTCGAGGACCTCGTCGAGCGACTCCCCGGCCAGCGGCGAGCCCAACATCCCACGCGGGCAGTCGCCGCACGCCTCGATGGTCTGCAGCCCGACCTCGGCCAGCCGGTCCCAGATCTCCGGGACCTTCTCGATCTCGATCCAGTGGTACTGCAGGTTCTGCCGGTCGGAGATGTCGGCGGTGTCCCGGGCGAATTCGGTCGAGATGGTGCCCAGGGTGCGCATGGCCTGCGCCGACAGCGCCTTGCCGTCGCAGCGCACCCGCATCATGAAGTACTTGGCTTCCAGCAGGTCGGCGTTCTCATCGCCGGTCCAGGTGCCGTCGTAGCCCTGTTCACGCTGGGTGTAGAGGCCCAACCAGCGGAAACGGCCCCGCAGGTCGTTCTTCTCGATGCTGTCGAAGCCCTGCTTCGAATACACGTCGATGACGCGATCGCGCACGTTGAGCGGCGCGTCGTCGAGTTTGAACTGCTCATTGCCGTTGAGCGGGGTGCGGTCGCCCAGCGCCCACTGACCTTCGGCCTTGGTCTTGGCCGGGCGGGGCTGCGTCGTCGGTGACGTCATAACAGGTTTCTCCCTTGCGGAGGAGCTGGCTCGATCGCGCACATCACCGGGGCTGTCCGGCGGCGCAGATCCGGCGGCCAGCTGAAATCAGGTGGGCAGGTCTACGACATCAAGGCAGACAGCGACAGCTGCAAACACGCTTGAAATCGATATGCCGCCGCACCACCAAGGCAACATCGAACTCGGTGCGGTGCGCGACGGTCACGTCCGTCATTCTGCCACACACCGCGCCCAGCCGCCTAACCAGGCGAAAGTTGCGATCACTGTGAGCGAAAGTCGGGGCCTGTTCGCGTTGATTCTGCGTCCACGGCGGCGTTCACTCGACCTTTTGCGCCGTGAACGCAGAATGAACGTGGCATTACCGGAGATGGTGTCGAAACGATAAATATCGGTGTGTCGGCCCCAGGTGAAATGCCGGCCTCGGGTGACCATGTCCTCGACCTTCAAGAGATGGGCGAGATATGGAATCTCCAGAAGACGGCGACACCGCCACACTGACCGACAAGCCGGGGCGACGACGGCCGAGACGTTGGCTCGACGTCGGCCTGGCGGTCGCCGTCGTGCTGGGCATCGGATACGGCGGATGGCAGCTGGTGCACAACCACCAGACCGATGTCGCACGTGCGCAAGCGCTTTCCGCCGCAGAGGACTACGCGCTGACGATGACCAACATCAACTCGGGGATCATCGACGACACCTTCGACAAACTCACCGCCGGCTCGACCGGTGAGTTCCGTGCGCAACATGCCAACTCCCGCGAACACCTGCGGGGGCTGATCCAGGGGCACCTCGCCACCTCGCGCGGCACGATCGTGGACTCGGCGGTGAAGTCGGCAACCACCGATGAAGTGGTGGTGATGGTCCTGGTCGACCAATCGGTGCGCAACGCCGCGAACCCCGATGCGGTGGTGGACCACAGCAGGCTGCGGATGACAATGCAAAAGAGCGACGGCCAGTGGCTGGCCAGCAAGGTGGAGCTGCTATGAGGCGGATGATCAGGCTGGCTGCGGGCGCGGTCGGGATGGCTGGGGCGGCGTTTTGTATCAGCGCGGCGACCGCGGACTCGGTGGACTGGCAAGCGGTCGCGCAGTGCGAATCCAGCGGCAACTGGGCCGCCAACACCGGCAACGGTTTCTACGGTGGCCTGCAGATCAAGGACTCCACCTGGGATGCCAACGGTGGCCAGACAAACTTGCCTTCGCAGGCCAGTCCGCAGCAGCAGGTAGCGGTCGCCCAGCGGATCTTGGCCACTCAGGGACCCAAAGCCTGGGGCAAATGCATGTCCCGCGCGCACAGCCGTGATCCCCAGGCCACCCCGGTGGGGTCGGTGACGCAGTACCTGAACACCCTGATCGACGACACGATTGGCTTCGGTCGCTGACCTGCCGGTTGCCCCGCAGCGTGGGATGATCGGTCGTCATGACCGCAGCCCTGCCCGATCTTCAGCTGACGCCCCACGGGCCGTTCGGGCTGTACCTGCACGTGCCGTTTTGCCTGACCCGCTGCGGATACTGCGACTTCAACACCTATACCCCCGCCGAGTTGGGCGGGGTCAACCCCGATGCGTGGCTGGCCGCGCTGTGCCGGGAGCTGGAGCTGGCCTCCGCGCGGCTGGGTGGGCCGACGGTTCACACGGTGTTCGTCGGGGGCGGGACGCCGTCGCTGCTGGGGCACCCCCGGATGACGACGATGCTCGACGCGGTGCGCTCGTGCTTTGAGCTGGCGCCCGATGCCGAGGTCACCACCGAGGCCAACCCGGAGTCGACGTCACCGGAGTTCTTCGAGGCGATTCGCGCGGCGGGCTTCACCCGGGTGTCGTTGGGGATGCAGTCCTCGGCGCCGCGGGTGTTGCGCGTGCTGGAACGGGTGCATTCGCCGGGACGGTCGACGGCCGCTGCTCGCGAGGCGCTGGCCGCCGGTTTCGAGCACGTCAGCCTCGATCTGATCTACGGCACGCCGGGGGAGACCGACGACGATCTGCTGGAGTCGGTGGATGCCGCGGTGGGTGCCGGCGTCGATCATGTGTCGGCGTACGCGCTGATCGTGGAGGACGGGACCGCGCTGGCCCGGCGGGTGCGCAGCGGTGAGCTGCCCGCCCCCGACGACGACGTTCTCGCTGCCCGTTATGAATTGGTGGACGCGCGGCTGTCTGCGGCCGGCTTCACCTGGTACGAGGTGTCCAACTGGAGTCGGCCCGGCGGGGAATGCCGGCACAACATGGGTTACTGGGACGGCGGCCAGTGGTGGGGTGCCGGGCCGGGGGCACACGGCTTCGTCGGGAACCTCCGGTGGTGGAATGTCAAGCACCCCAATACTTATGCCTCGGCGTTGGATTCCGGCGAGTTGCCGGTGGCCGATTTCGAGGAGCTGTCGCAGGCGGACCGCCACACCGAAGAGGTGATGCTGGGCCTGCGCCTGCGGCAGGGATTGGCGGTGTCGCGGCTTTCCGCCGCCGAGCGGGAGCGGGCCACCGTCGCGGTGGTCGATGGCCTGCTGACGTCCGAGGGTGAGCGGTTAGTCCTCACCGATCGGGGGCGGCTGTTGGCCGATGGGGTGGTGCGGAGTCTGCTGGGGTAGTCAGCGGGCGGGAGTGATGACGGACACCGTGTGGTGGCTTGCACTGGTGACATAGACGGTGTGTGTGGTTGGGCTGACTGCTACGCCCTGCGGCCCAGAGATGTTGAGGGTCTCGGTGACCTTGTTGGTGGTGGTGTCGATGACCGAGACGCTGTTGCCTCCGGTACTGGTGACGTAAGCACTGTGGGTGCTTGGGTCGACGGCCACGCCGAGCGGTTGGCGGCCGGTTTTGATTGTGGCGAAGACCATGTGACTAGCGCTGTCGACAACCGACACGGTGCTATCCCGACTGTTTGTGGCATAGACGGCGTGCGTCGTGGGGTCCACCTCCAGTCCCAGCGGGAAGGTGCCGACGTCGATGGCGCCTGTGACGGTGTTGGTCGTGGTGTCTATTACGGACAGGGTGCCTTCGTCGTAGTTGGCGGCGTAAGCGGTGTGAGCGGCGGGGTCGACCGCCACGCTGTACGGGTGTTTGCCGGTCGGGACCGTGGCGGTGACCTTATTAGTGGCCATGTCGATGACGGACACGGTGCTATCGAATCTGTTTGCGGTGTAGGCAGTGTGGGTGGTGACATCGACCGCTACCATCCAAGGATTCTTGCCAGTTGCGATGGTCGCCCTAACTTTGTTGGTTTTGGTGTCGATGACCGACACGGTGTCGTCTTCGAAATTCGCCACGTAGGCAGAGTGAATACCGGGCGCGACAGCCACCGAGCTCGGCCACTTGCCGACGTCAATTGTGTCGGCGACAGCGCGCGCCCCTTGCGCCGTGGCCGCAGCAGTTGAGGCTGAGTTGGCCGTCGATGGAGCCGGGTTGGCGCCTCGCCTGTGGACCCAGAACACGACCGCAGCTGTTGCCGCGACAACGAGGCAGATGGTGGCGGCGAGCGCGGCGACGCCGCGCCGCCGCCCTGGCTCCGCCAATCCGGGTGGGCGGGTGTCGGCTGCCGGTTGCGTAGTAGCGAGCGCGGTGGACGATGACGTGTTGAATTCCGCGGCGTCGTCGTAGGCGTTCGGGACGGTTGGCGCCCGGTATAGGGGAAGGGGAGCGGGTCGGCGTATCCCCGCTGCTGGACTGGACGTGGCTGCGGTGCCTGTGTGCAGGGAGGCATGCGCTGCGGCGGCGAGTTGTCCCGCGGTCTGGTACCGCTGCTCGGGATTCGCAGCCATGCCTCGGGCAACGACGTCGTCGAACGCCGCAGGCACGCCGGGCCGAATCAGGCTCGGCCGTGGCGACGGTCCGTGGACGTGGGCGTACATCTGTTGTTCGAGGCTGCGGGCGGGGTAAGGCGTTGTGCCGGTGAGGCATTCGTGTAGGACGCAGGTCAGGGCGTAGATGTCGGCGCGTTTGTCGCATTGTCCGGTGGTGAAGCGTTCGGGGGCCATGTAGGACAGGGTGCCGATGGCGGCGCCGGTGCTGGTGAGTTTGGTTTCGCCGGGGGCGTTGGCGATGCCGAAGTCGATGAGGTAGAGGAAGTTTCGCGGCGTGACGAGCAGGTTGGCGGGTTTGACGTCGCGGTGTACCAACCCGGCGGCGTGTGCGGTGTCGAGGGCGGCGGCGGCCTGTTCGATGAGCGCGACGGCGTGTTCGGGCGGCATGGGCCCGTGCTGTCTGAGCAGCGTCGCGATGTCGGTGCCGTCGACGAGTTGCATGGCGATGAACAGCCGCCCGTCGATTTCCCCGGAGTCGTAGATGGGTACGACGTGGGGTTCGCCGAGTCCGGCGGCGGCGCGGGCTTCCCGGCGGAACCGTTGCTCAAAGGAGGGGTCGGAGGCAGCTTGTGGGGGCAGCACCTTGATGGCGACCTCGCGGTGCAGTTCGGTGTCGAAGGCGCGATAGACCTGGCCCATGCCGCCGGCGCCCAGCAATCCGTGCAGGCGGTAGCGGCCGAACACCTCGTCCAACCCATAACCTCCCGATTCGCCGACACACGCCACGCTCACCTTACGGTCAGCAGCCGTCCCCAGATGACGGGAATTTTCGACGCCGCGGCCGACAAGCCAGAGCCCTCACCGATAGGGCGGGATCACCGACACGGTGCTGGCGGCGCTATTGCTGACATACACGGTGTGGGTGGTGGGGTCGACCGCCACGCCGTACGGCCGCTTGCCGACTTTGAGGACACCGGTGACGGTGTTGTTGGTGGTGTCGATCAGTGACACGGTGTCGTCGTCAGCGTTGGCGATGTACGCGGTGTGGATAGCGGGGTCGACAGCTACCCCCTGTGGTTTTCTGCCGACGTTGACCGTGGTGGTGACGGTGTTGGTGGTGGCGTTGATGACCGACACGGTGTTCTCGGCGCTGTTGGTGGCATAGACGATGCGAGCGACGGGGTCGACGGCTACCCCGTGTGAGCTCCTGCCGATGGGCACGGTCGCGGTGACGACGTTGGTGGTGGCATCGATCACCGATACCGTTTTGGCGCCGGCGTTGGTGGTGTAGACGGTGTGGCTGTTCGGGTCGATGGCCACCGCGTGCGGATAGGAGCCGACCGGGATGGCGGTGGTGACGGTGTTGTTGACGGTGTCGACGACGGACACGGTGTCGGAGCCCCAGTCGGTGGTGTAGATGGTGTGGGTGGTGGGGTCGACGGCTAAACCCTGTGGTTTCTTGGCGACCGGGATGGTCGCGGTGATCGAGGCCTTGGTGGTGTCGATGATCGACACGGTGTCGTCGCCCCAACTGGTGGTGTAGGCGGCGTGGGTGCCGGAGTCGACGGCCACCGCGCTGGGCGTCTCCCCGACATTGACGGTCTTGGTAACCGCGTTGCTGGTGGTGTCGATGACCGAGATGGTGTTGTCGTCCCAGTTGGCGGTGTAGGCGGTATGGGTTTCGGGGTCGACGGCCATGTTGGTCGGCGCTCGCCCGACCTGGATCGTGATGACCCCGGGCGTCGGCGCGTCAGCGCCGCCATCGGCGGCCGAGTTTTCCGGTGAGTCGTCGTGCCCGGAGCTCATGCGGTAGAGGATCCCCGCGGCCGCGACGAGCACCACGACGAACGCAACCGCGCACGCCGCAATCCAGCGTCGGCGTAGGTTACCTCGGGTCTGCGCCGCGCCCGGTAGGTTCCGCGCGGGAATCGTGGCCGCATCAGGTGCTGCCTTCAGGTGGGTGACGGATGGGTGGGTGGACGCTCCGGCGGCGCCGAGTGCGGCGCGGGCAGCCTTGGCGAGGTCGCCGGCACTCTGGTAGCGATCGTCGGGGTCTGCAGCCATGCCGCACGCGATAACGTCGTCCAGCGCGGCGGGGAGGTCGGTTTGGATTTCGCTGGGCTTGGGCGGCGGGCCGTTGACATGGGCGAACATCTGTTGTTCGAGGCTGTTTGCCGGGTAGGGCCTTGTGCCGGTGAGGCATTCGTGGAGCACACAGGTCAGTGCGTAGATGTCGGCGCGGTGATCGCAAAGTCCGGTGGTGAAGCGTTCCGGGGCCATATAGGACACCGTCCCGATCGTCGCGCCGGTGCTGGTCAACTTGGTTTCGCCCGGCGCGCGGGCGATGCCGAAGTCGATGAGGTAGACGAAGTCCTTCGCGGTGACCAGCAGGTTGGCGGGTTTGACGTCGCGGTGCACCAGCTCGGCGCCGTGGGCGGCATCGAGTGCGGCCGCGGCCTGTTCGATGATGCTCACCGCGCGCTCGGCCGGCAGCAGGCCGCGGTCACCCAGCAGGGTATGCAGGTCGGTGCCGCTGATCAGCTGCATGGAGATGAACAGTCGGCCGTCGATCTCCCCGGAGTCATAGATGGGGATCACGTGAGGTTCACCGAGCCCGGCGGCGGCGCGGGCTTCGCGACGGAACCGCTGCTCAAACGTCGGGTCGGAGCCGGCCTGCGGTGGGAGGACCTTGATCGCCACGTCGCGGTCCAGTTCGGTGTCGTAGGCGTGAAAGACCTGGCCCATTCCACCGGCGCCGAGCAACTCGTGCAGCCGGTAGCGGCCGAACGCCTCGTCCACCCCGCGACCTCCCGATTCGCCGACACGCGCCACGCTCACTTTACGGTTCGCGCGAAGGATCCACGGCGGGATTTGCCACGTTAGATCCGTGCCGCCGGGGTGAGCGTAGACCGTCCCTCGCATAGCGCGGATGCGGAAATAATCGATAGTGATATCCGCAAACCGTGAACAGCAATCCAGACTGTGAATGCGCTGTAAGCGACGTCGCTATGCGATCGCCAGCGCCCCGCTACAATCCGGGAACCTCCTGGTTGAATCCGATAAAACAGCAAGAAACCGGCTACTGGCCAGCGATCTCACAGCTGTCCGGCCGGTATCCGAGAGACGGCTGGACCCGTCCTTCGGCAAACTCGGGAGAATCCGCTACTGTAATCCGCAATTGCGGAAATATCAGAACCCGGCTTCGCGGTGCGGTCGGGCCGAGGTTGAAGGACCTGCCGACGGTGACGTCGGCGCGCCGCAGGTCGACAAAGGGACGGTGTGATGGTTATCGAGCGGGAAAATGTTGAGGATGGGTTCCATCGGGCCGGCACCCGGGTGCTGACCGTCCTCGGGCGTCAGGAGTGGCTGGATCGGCCGAGCTATCGCTTCGAAAACGCGCTGAGCTTCGTGTTCAATGCCTTCGGCGGTGCGCGTAATCGGGTGACCAACCTGCTCAACGGGGTCTGGCTGGGGCATCCGGTACACCCGCCGTTGGCGTCGTTGACCAGCGGTGCCCTGGGTACCACGGTGGCACTGGATGCGCTGAGCGTGCTGCCGGGTCGGCCCAAAAGTGAGCTGCTCGACGCTTCCCGGTTCGCGCAACGCGCGCTCGGGCTGGGCATCCTGGCCAACCTGGCCTCGGCGGTCACCGGCGTGACCGACTGGCAGCACACCCATGAACAAGACCGGCGGATCGGGGCGGTGCACGGGTTGCTGAACCTCGTCGCAACCGGGCTTTATATCCACTCGTGGCGGGACCGCCGGCGCGGCCGGCATCGGCGCGGGATGGTGATCAGTGCCGTCGGCTACGGCATCACCACCGGCAGCGGCTTCCTGGGTGGCGCGCTGGTGTTCGGCTCCGGGGTCGGCATCGACCAGTCCGGTCACCGGCTGCGGATCGACGACTGGACGCCGGTGCTGTCGGCCGCCGCGCTACAAAGCGGCAAGAAGCCGACCCGGGTCGACGTCGACGGTGTGGGCATCGTGCTGTGCCGCGACGGCGACTCCGTGTCTGCTCTGGGCGCCTACTGCCCGCACCTGGCCGCGCCGATGGAGGACGGCTGGCTCGATCGTGGCCGGCTGGTGTGCCCGTGGCACGGGTCGCAGTTCGACACCACGACCGGTCAGGTGGTGCGCGGGCCTTCGGCGGCGCCGCTGCCGTGCTACGAGGCCCGATTGCGCAACGGGATGATCGAATTACGTGACGGCGCACCGCAACCCACCGGCTCAGGCAGACACAAGTACCTGGAGGCCGCCGACGACGCGGCGGGGAAGGAAGCAGCGCAGTGAGCAACGCCTACGACGTTTTGTGCGCCCACCACGACACCCTTCGCGGGCTGGGCACCCGATTGAAGGCAGCGCCGGTCGGCTCGGCCGAACGCCAGGAGATTCTCGACGAACTGCTGCTCGAGTTCGACATCCACATGCGAATCGAGGATGACCTCTATTACCCGGCGCTGGCCGCCGCCAGCACCCTGATCGCCATCGCGCACGCCGAGCATCGCCAGATCTATGACGCGCTGGCGGCGGCGTTGCGGACCCCGGTCACCTCGCCCGACTACGAAGCCGAGTGGAACAGCTTCCTGACGGTCCTGGAGGCGCACGCCGACGAAGAGGAACGGGACTTGGTGCCGCCGCCCGCGCCGGTGAATCTCACCGAGGCCGAGCTGGAGGAACTGGGTGACGCGATGGCCGCGCGGATGCAGCAGTTGCGCGATTCGAAGTTCGAGCGGCTGCACGTGAAGGGCCGCGCGGCGCTGCTGCGGGTCCTTTGAGGGCCGAGTGCGGAGGGGCCGTCACCATCGCTTAGTAGGTTAGGCTACATTTACTAGCTGTGACGGAGGTGGGGGTCGAGGCGGGCGCGTCTATCGCGCTGATGGCCGGGGTGAGCCCGGCCGACCTGGCCGCCGCATTGGCCGCGGCGCTGCACGAACGGGACGGCGAGGAATACCTCCTCTACGAGCGCGACGGGGTGTGGACCCTGGCCATCGGCGTGCAGGCGAGTATCGAGCTGGACAGCGACGAACTGCGCATCGCGCGCGATGGCGTGGTGCAGCGCCAGTCGTGGTCGGGGCGCCCGGCAGCGGTGCTCGGCGAGGCCGTCGACCGGCTGCTGCTGGAGACCGACCAGGTGTTCGGCTGGATCGCCTTCGAGTTCTGCGCCCACCACTTCGGGTTGCAGGACCGCCTGGCGCCCGGGACCCCACTGGCCCGGATGTTCTGGCCGCGCACCCGGATCGTCGTCACCGGCCAGGAGATTCGCGCCGTCGGCGCCGACGACCACCAGCGCGCGGTATTGGACGGGTTACTGGCTGACGGGGTGCCGGGATTGGCCGCCCCGTCACCGATCTCGGTGCTGGACGACGCCGGCGGGTACCGCAGTAGGGTGGCGACGGCGGTCGACGAGATCGGTTCGGGCCGCTACCACAAGGTGATCCTGTCGCGGTGTGTCGATGTGCCGTTCGCGCTGGACTTTCCGTCGACGTATCGGCTGGGACGCCGCCACTCCACCCCGGTGCGCTCCTATCTGCTGCACCTGGGCGGAATTCAGGCCCTGGGGTATAGCCCGGAGCTGGTGGCCGCGGTCCGACCCGACGGTGTGGTGATCACCGAACCCCTGGCGGGGACCAGGGCGTTGGGCCGCGGGGCGGCGCTGGACCGAGAGGCTCGCGAGGACCTGGAGTCGGATCCGAAAGAGATTGTCGAACACGCCATCTCGGTGCGTGCCTCGATGGGGGAGATCGCCTCGGTCGCTGTACCCGGCAGTGCCGCGGTCACCGATTTCATGACGGTGCGCGAACGTGGCAGCGTGCAGCACCTGGGCTCAACGGTCAGTGGGCGCCTGGATCCGGCGCGCGACCGGATGGATGCCCTGGAGGCACTCTTTCCGGCGATCACCGCGTCGGGCATCCCGAAGGCGGCCGGCATCGACGCCATCCTGCGTCTCGACGAAGGCCCCCGCGGACTGTATTCCGGTGCCGTCGTGATGTTCTCGGCCGATGGCGGCCTGGATGCCGCGCTGGCGCTGCGCACGGCCTACGCGTGCGAGGGTCGGACCTGGCTGCGGGCAGGCGCCGGCATCATCGACGTCTCCACGCCGGAGCGCGAGTTCGAGGAGACCTGCGAAAAGCTGGGCACGCTGGCGCCGTATCTGGTGGCGCGCCCCTAAGCGCGAACAGACGCAAATGTGCCCTTTTCAGCCCGAAATTGGGCACATTTACGTCTGCTCGGCCTTGGTGAGGTAGTCGGTCAGCAGCTGGCCGACCATGGACTCGATGGTGGACTCGATCGACGACGCCAACGTCGCGGTCACCGAGGCGACGGCCTGGGTGCGGAACCGCACCAGCATGGTGAGCAATTCGGCGATCTCGGTGTCCGCGGGCAGCGGCTCGCCGGGACGGATCCGTTCGATGACGTGTTCGGCGCCGGCCCGCACCAGCATGTCGCTGATCGCGTCGATGTGCGGAAGGCTCGTCTCGTACAAGTCGACCAGCTTGTCGATACTCAGGCCGTATCCGCGGATCTCGTTGAATGCCTCGATCAGTTTGGGCCGGGTGATGGTGGCGTTCGCCCCGTCGACCCGGATCAGTCCCAGCCTCACCAACCGATCGAACGCGGGCGGGTCGTCGATGAGCTCTTCGACATGCGTGCGCGCCATGGTCTGCGGCCGTTCGGTGGTCCAGGTCCCCGCGATCGCAGTCTCCAACCCGAGTACGTCGCCGAGGTTCTTGCCCTCCTCCCAGGCGCTGAGCATCTCCCGGACGTGCGCGATGTTGTAGCCGCGATCCAGCATCGAGGTGATCAACCGCAGCCGGGTCAGATGGGTGTCGTTGAACAGCGCGATCCGTCCCACCCGCAGCGGTGGCGGCAGCAGGCCGCGGTCCCGGTAGACCCGGATGTTGCGGGTGGTGGTGCCGGCCAGCCGGGCCAGGTCGTCGATCCGGTACTCGCCGGAGGTGCCGCCGGAATGCGGGTGGCGCACCGCAGCGTCGAACAGCTGCGTCACCGCGTTCTCGATGACGTCGCGGGACTGGCGTTGCATCCGGCGCGGCACCCGTCGCAGGTTGGCCAGCACACCGGCGATGGAATCGGGGCGTCGGTCCGGGGTCATCAGGCCGGGCGCGCCGCCGCGTCGTAGTCGGCGAATCGGAAGTCACGCATCTGCCGAAGATACTGGGTGGCGGTTCCCGGGTACATCGACGCGTTGAATCCGTCCTTGGTCAGATACCAGCTGCGGCAGCCGGACATCCACGTCGTATTGGCGAGTCGGCGCTGGATGCGGGCGTTGTGGCGGCGCTGGACGTCGTCGCGCACGTCGAGGTAGCGCAGGTTCTTGTCGAGGATGGTGGAAATCGCGCGCACCACGTAGTCGAGTTGGCCCTCGACGTACACCAGCAGCGAATTGTGGCCGGGCCCGGAGTTGGGGCCGGTCATGAAGAACAGGTTGGGGTAGCCGCTGGCATGGATGCTCTTGTAGGCCTGCGCGCCGCCGGCCCATTCAGCGGCCAGTTCCCGACCGTCGAGCCCGCGGACCGGGAACGGCGGGCCGGTCAGGTGCACGTCGTAGCCGGTGGCGAACACGATGGCATCCAGATGGTGCTCGACACCGTCGCTGGTGCGGATACCCGCCGGGCTCAGGGTGGCAATCGGCCAGTCGATGAGCTTGCAGTTGTCGCGCTGCAGCGCCGGGTAGTAGTCGCTGGACAGCAGCATGCGTTTACAGCCCGGCGTGAAATCCGGGGTGAGTTGGCGCCGCAGCCACGGATCCTTGACCGCCAGCCGCAGATGGGCCTTGCCGAGCTGCGCCACCAGTCCGCTCAGCGGCGTATCCCACACCAGGGCGGTGGCGCTGGCCTCATGTCCCCAGAACAGTGCCTGCCGCGCGAGCTGTTGGGCGCCAGGGACTTTACTGAACAGCGTCTGCACGGCGGGAACCATCGCGACATCGAGGCGAGGCATCACCCAGCCCGGGGTGCGCTGGAAAACCTTGACGAACTCGGCACGGTTGACCAGTTCCGGGATGATCTGAATGGCGCTGGCGCCGGTGCCGATCACACCGACCCGCTTCCCGCTGAAGTCGTAGTCGTGATCCCAGCGGGCGCTGTGGATCTTGTGCCCGGTGTAGGAGTCCAAGCCGCGGATGTCGGGGAAGCTGGAGTCCGGCAGTGGTCCCGACGCCAAGACCACGGTGCGGGCGCGGACGCGTTTGCGGCCCACCCGTGCGGTCCACACCCCGGCGTCCGCGTCGAATGACAGCCCGTTGACCTCGTGACCGAAGCGGATGCGGCGGCGCAGATCGAAGCGGTCTGCCAGGTCTTCGATGTGCCGGCGGATCTCGGGGGCCGGGGAATAGGCGCGCGACCAGGTCGGGTTGCCGGCGAATGAGAACGAATACAGCAGCGACGGAATGTCGCAGGCCGCACCGGGATAGCTGGTGTCGCGCCAGGTACCGCCGACAGCGTCGGCGCGCTCAAGGATCACGAAGTCCTCGACGCCGGCCTGCGTGAGTTTGATCGCGGCGCCCAGGCCGGAAAAACCGGCGCCGACGATCAGCGTCTGATAGGTGTGCGCGGGTGCCATGTTCAGGCCGCAGGCTCGTGGGTGAGTTCGTTGAACCAGGACGGAATCGGTTTGAGTAGCCGCTTGGGATACAAGCCGGACAGCCATACCGTGGGGTTGGCAACCAGGTGGTACGGGCTCTCCGGGTTGGCCAGCCAGCCCGAGTAACGTTTGATCACCTGGTAGGCCGGCACCCGGCGGGTGCGTTCGCCGCGGTCACCGAACTGCTGGAATCGCATGAACGCGGCGTAAAGTCGCTGCGGATCCAGACCCATGCCGATGATCTCGTTGCGTACCCGGTTGAACAGCGGGACGGCCATCAGCGCGCCGATGATCACCCCGGGGGAGGCGACGTTGCCGACGAACTCGATCGCCAGTCTTCGGACGTCGGCATGCCCGATCATGTCCAGTACCGCGAAATCCACGGCGAGGTGCCGTGATTCGTCGTTGTTGATCTTCTCGAACACCTGGTGGCACACCGGGTCGTCGACCTCTTCGAGGAGGAACTTCAGCAATGCTCCGTCCAGTGCCACTTCCAGCATGGGGATCGCTGTGCCCAGCAGCGACAGCGGCATATCGTCGGAGTAGCTGTCCAGCCATTGCATGGCCAGCCGGATGTTGACGTTGGGTTCGGGCATCTCGCCGTCGTCGAGCATTCCCCACCGCTTCATCAGCGCCAGTTCAGCGTTGGCGTGGCGCTGCTCCTCGGCGTGGAAGTACCGGTAGATCTCGGCGATGGTCGGGGTGGGTGCCTTGCGGGCCAGGGCGGCGAATCCGCGGGCGCCGATGTTCTCGATCCAGCACAGATCAGCCATGAACGCCTTGAGCTTGGGCCGCATTTCGGGTCGGATCACCTCTGCGCCAGGGGCATTCCAGTCGATGTCGGCCAGCGCCCACTGCCGGTCCTTGATCTTGGCGAGCATCACATCCATGTCGATGGTCATCAGCAGACCCTCCTCTACAGACTGCCCCCGGCCCGGTACAGCAGGCCGATTGAACGGGTGAACGATTCCGGAGCGAAACGCTTGACATTCCAACCGATTTTGGCTTCCAGCTGGGGCATGCAGTACAGGCCGCCGCGGTCGTGGGTATCCAGGCAGTCCCGGGCCACCTTGGCTGCCGAGAGTCCGGTCCAGCGCATCAGCCGGGCGGCCATTGCGGTGGATTGTTCGGTGATCCGTCCGGACTCGACAATGTTGGTCTTGACGAATGTCGGGCACAGTGCGGTGACCGCGATCCCCGTACCGGACAACTCGGCGGCGAGGGTTTCCGACAGAGACAACACGCCGGCCTTGCCGACGTTGTAGGCGCCCATGCCGGGCGCGGCGCCGAACGAGGCCGCCGATGAGACGTTGATGATGCCGCGGGGACGGTCGGTGCGGGATTCGCGCAGGATCGGGGTGAATACGTGGCAACCGTGGATCGGACCCCACAGGTTCACGCCCAGCGTCCAGTGCCAGTCGTCCAGGGGCATCTCACCGATCGGGCTGCCGCCGGCGCCGACGCCGGCGTTGTTGATCACCAGGGTGGGTGGGCCGTCGAACCAGGACTGCGCCTGGTTTGCGAGCTCATTGACCTGGTCGATGCTGGACACATCGCAGAGCGTCGCGATGGCGCGCCCGCCCTGGTCGGTGATGGCGGCCGCGGTGCACTGCGCGGAGGGTTCGTCGATGTCGCTGCACAGCACGGCGCCGCCACGACGGGCGAGTTCGAGCGCGAACGCCGCACCGATTCCGCTGCCGGCGCCGGTCACCACCGCCGAGGCGTCGTGGCTGCGTTTCGGCGATCGTCCGAACATCATCGACTAAGTCAACAACCAATGGTGACATTCGTCAATGGCAATGTTGGTCCGTGGGAATATCCCGCGCGAACGTGAAGCGAGGTTCGCGCTCGCATTCGAACGTGAAGCCAACGTCACGCCGGAAGCGACGGGGTCAGCCGGGAAGGACGCCGCCGATGCTTGCCGCGATTCCCGCAACTACCGGGATCAGGCGCTGGCCGACGCGCGGCGGGAGCGCGTCCAGCACCGCTGCCCGGTCGGCCAACTCGTCGAACTCGCCGCGGCTGACCGCGACGGCGATCGCCAGCGCGGCGGGTTCACGCGTGCTGAGCGCGCCGTGCGCCATGGTCGGGAACTGAATCAACGTGGCATCCGGGATGAGCGCCGCGATGCGTTCGGCCACCGCCGGGGGCGTGGTCAGATCACGGCCGCCGGAGAGCACCACGGCGGGCCAGTTGAACGTCGGCAGTTCGGCTGTCAGGTCATAGGGTTCGGACTCGAAGTCTTGTGTGCGGTAGCCGATGTCACGCATCGCGACGGCGGGGTCCAGCGGCTGCCCGTCGGGCTGACCGCCGTAGTTGAGTTCCCGGAATGCGATGCGGGCAACAAGATCCGGCTCGTTGCGATAGGGGGCCACCCGCGTCATCAGTTTGGCGATGCGGATCAGATGACGCCACACCCGCGTTCGGCCGCGCAACAGCAGGTCGAGGTGACGGTCCAGCAGCGTTGGTCCGCCTATGCCGTACAGCGTGGCCGCGACCTGGCCGCCGAGCGGGGTCATCACGCCGGAATCGACGAGAGCATGCACCTTGGGTGCCAGTGCGCCGGTCTCCGGATGAGTTCCGTCCCACAGTAATTCCCGGATGGCTGCACGTACCTCGGTGAGGTCATCTTGGCAGAGCAGCGGCGAGTCCAGAATCATCGCGTGGACTCGGTCGGGATGTCGGACGCCGAGGCCCTCGGCGATGTAGGTGCCGTAGGACAGGCCGTAGATGACGGCGGTGTCCACCCCGGCGTCGTCGAGCACGGCGGCTATGTCATCGACTACTTGATCGACGCTGAGCGCTTGCGGCGGAAGATCGGCGCCGGCGTCATCGCGCCGCGATAGGCCTACCCCACGGTGTTCGACCATGATGACGTCGAGTCCCGCGTCGGCGGCGCGGCGGCGAATCCCCTTGAACGCCACCGAGGCGACACCGGGCCCGCCCGGGATGATCACCAGCGGATGGGCGGAGACCGGCCCGTTGCGCACGTAGTACAGGTCGAAGCTCTCGGTGCTGTCCGGGGTGACGGGTCGACGCACCGACGTCACCCCGGGCAGGGCGGCCAGCTTGGCGTGCAGCCGCCGGGTGCGGCTCACCCGCATGCCAGCCCGACGATCGCCTTCTTGTCGACCTTGCCGACGGCGGTGGTGGGAAATGTGGTCATCGGCATCAGGGTGTCCGCCCGGACGTGTGTCGCCACTCCGCGCTCATCGAGGTAGCGGTTCAGCTCGCTCAGCGACACCGGCCGGCCGTCGAAGATCACTGCCACACAGATCTTCTCGCCGAGGTACTCGTCGGGTAGCGGTATCGCGGCCGCGGACCGGATCGCGGGATGGGTGAGCAGGTGTTCCTCCAGATCGGCGGCGGCGACGGTCTCACCGGCGCGCTGGATGACGTCCTTGACCCGTCCGGTCACCTCCAGATACCCGTCCGCGGTACGACGGACCGTGTCGCCGCTGCGGTAGAACCCGTCGGGGGTGAAGGACCGCTCATTGGCGGCCGCCGCCCGGAAGTAGCCGTTGATCGTGTAGGGGCCGCGCACCAGCAACTCGCCCTCGGCGCCGGCCGGCACCTCGGTGCCGGTGTCGTCGACCACCCGCACCTCGTCGGCGTCGCACAGCGGGCGGCCCTGGGTGTTGTCCAGCACCTCGTCAGCGTCGTCGAGCCGGGTGAAGTTGAGCAAGCCCTCGGCCATCCCGAACACCTGCTGCAGGCCCGGTGTCAGAGCATCGCGCACCCGCCGGGCGTCGGGGGCGGCCAGCTTGGAGCCGCCGACCTGCAGCAGCCGCAACGACGTCGGCGTGACCGGCTCCCAGTCGCAGGCCTGGGCCCACAGGTTGGCCAGCGCGGGCACCAGGGCGGTGACGGTGACGCCGTGGGCGGCGATGGTGGCGAACGCCGACTCCGGGCTGGGGTCGGTGGTGAACACCGTCGTGGCCCCGACCGAGATCGCTCCGAGCAGGCCCGGGCAGGCGAGCGGGAAGTTGTGCGCGGCGGGCAGCACCACCAGGTACACGTCCTGGGCGGTCAGCCGGCACAGCGCCGCGCTCGCCGTCGCGTTGTAGACGTAATCATTGTGGGTGCGGGGGATGAGTTTCGGGAGGCCGGTGGTGCCGCCGGAGACCAGCAGCAGGGCCGGTGCTTCGGGATCGGCCGGCTGCCGGGCGGACGGTGGGTTGTTGTCGGCGCACAGCTGCCGCCAGGAGGTGAACGGCCCGGGGTCGCCGTCGACGATGACATGGCGCAGCCCGGGATGCTCGGCAGCCAGGGACTGCGCCATTGCGGGGTAGTCGAATCCGGCGTCCGCGTCGGGGATCAGCACGGCGGTGGCGCCGCTGACGGCAGCGAAGTGGCTCATCTCCGTGGCGCGGTGACCGGGCAGGCACAGCACCGGGATCGCGCCGGCCCGCATCAGCCCGAATAGGGCGATGGCGAACTGGCAGGTGTTGGGCAACTGCAGCAACACCCGGTCGCCCGGCGTGATGCCCAGTCGGTGTAGGCCGGCCGCCGCACGGTCAGCCAGGGCATCGAGTGCGGCGTAGGTGTGGCTACTGTCGGCATCGGCCACCGCGATCCGCTCGGGCCAGGTTTCCGCCGCCTGCCGCAATAGGGAATCGACGCTGTCGCCGGTCCAGTAGCCGGCCGCGCGGTAGGCGGCCGCCCGGTCCGGGGGAAAAGGATCAAACCCGTCCATGCTCCCTCGGGGGCGTGTGTTCCGGTCGTCGAACATCGTGTAGCGTACACGAAGTTAGGGCAGCCTGGGCTAATTAGGGAGGGTGGGCTGGTGGGCATTCGTTCTCCGCGGGCCGTCCGCCTCGACTCAGGTCCGCGATGAGCGGGACGCTCGCGGTCATCGGGGCCGGCGCCAAGGCGGTGGCTGTTGCCGCGAAAGCGGCGGCGCTGCGCCAGATGGGCATCGACACCGTCGAGGTCGTCGCGATCGAACGTTCGGGAGTCGCCGCGAACTGGGGGGCCGGCGGCGGCTGGACCGATGGTCGGCAGTTGTTGGGGACCAGCCCGGAAAAGGACCTCGGCTACCCGTACCGCTCGACGCTGGCGCCCGGGCGCGCCGCCGAACTCGATGAGCGGATGATGCGGTGGAGTTGGCAGTCGTATCTGGTGGCGACCGACCAGTTCGTCGGCTGGATCGATCGGGGTAGGCCGGCACCCACCCACGACACCTGGGCACGCTATCTGCGTTGGGCTGCCGAGATGGTGGGCTTGAACGTCGTCCATGGCGAAGTCGTGCGCATCGCAGCCAACGAATCGGGCTGGGAGTTGCACACCGGTGAGGCGACGCTGGCCGCCGACGCGCTGATGGTCACCGGTCCAGGCCAGCCGGAACGGTCGGTCGTCTCCGGCGACCCACGGATTCTGTCGATCGCCCAGTTCTGGCAGCGCACCGCGAGTCATGACCGGATCGTCGCCGAGAAGGTGGCGGTCATCGGTGGTGGCGAGACCGCAGCGTCGATGCTCAACGAGCTCTTCCACCACCGGATTTCGTCGATCACCGCGATTGCGCCGCAGGCGACCCTGTTCACCCGGGGCGAAGGCTACTTCGAGAACTCACTGTTCTCCGATCCCACCGACTGGGGCAGCCTGACGGTCGCCGAGCGGCGCGACTGCATCGCCCGCACCGACCGCGGCGTCTTCTCCACCCGCATGCAGGAGTCGCTGCTGGCCGACGAACGGATCAGACACCTGCGGGGCCGTGTCGCCGACGTCGTCGACGATGACAGCCAGGTCTGGATCACGCTGCATACCGACCGCGCCGGTGAGCGGGTCGAGACGATGCACGGCTTCGATTTGGTGATCGACGGATCGGGGGCGGATCCGCTGTGGTTTGTCCCGCTGTTGAGCCAGGACGTCGTGGACCGTCTGGAGCTGTCGCTGGGTGGGTCGCTCAGTGGCGAGCGGCTGGAGGAGTCCATCGGACATGACCTGGCGATCACGGGTGTGACCCCGAAGCTGGTGCTGCCCAATCTTTCCGGCCTGAACCAGGGGCCGGGATTCCCGAACCTGAGCTGTCTGGGGTTGTTGTCGGACCGTGTCCTGGGCGCCGATCTGGCTGTTGCGACGCCCCCGCTGGAGAGAAGCGATGAGTACCAATCCGTTTGACGACGACAACGGCACGTTCTACGTCCTGGTCAACGACGAGGACCAGCACAGCCTGTGGCCGACGTTTGCCGCCGTGCCGGAGGGCTGGCGGGTGGTGTTCGGTGAGGACACTCGCGCGAACTGTCTGGCGTACGTGGAGGGACACTGGACCGATATGCGGCCCAAGAGTCTGCGCGAGGCGATGGCCCGCGACTAAGCCGGCGGCCGGTTGGTGGATCTGCCGTGGCGGGTGTGTGTGTAACGACGGTACGGGTTTGCGTGCGC
>NZ_JCALCW010000031.1:0-70410 GCF_059812545.1 Mycobacterium sp. NGS50 | reverse complement strand
GCCAAATAGGGCACTTTTGCGTCTGCTCGCGCCGGTGGGGGTTGCCGATGGGGGTTACGGCATCTCCAGCTTGCTGGCCAGCCAACGGCCGTCGACCTTCTCCATCGTCATCACCACCCGACTGCGGTCCAACTGCGGCCCCTGCGAGGCGGCGTTGCTCACCGACTGATCGATGAACAACATCACCTCGACCTTGTTCTTGGTGGCGGATTTGACCGCGGCGTCGATGACGGTGCCGTGTGCCGCAGCCTTGTTCTCGATCAGCGCCTGGCGAAGCTGTTCACTGGACTGGCTGTACATGTCCTTGAACTCGCCGGTCGCGCCGTCGAGGACATCGGCGAAGTTCTTGTCCAGCGCATTGGGATCGACGGTGGTCAGGGCCAGCGCGAATTGCTTTGCCGCTTCGGTCGCTTGCTCGCCGGCAACTTCGGTTTGGTGGTGCCGATACCACAGCCACCCCTCTACGCCCGCTCCGGCGAGGGTGAGGACCAGCACCGCGGCCGCCACCCACCGCAGCACCGATCCCCCGGGTGGCCGGCGGGTCGGCGGATCCGATTTATCCGCCTCATCGACGCCGGCTTCGGCGGAATCCTCCGTGTCGCCGAGATCTTCGCTCTCCGCCGCCGGATCCCGCTCATCGGCCTCACCATCAGCAGGATCCTCGACCTCGCTCTCGTCCACGTTGTCGTCCTGGTTCGCGTCCGAATCGCCGTTGTCGACCGCTGCGGCATCTGCCGAAGACTTCACCTCGATGGTCCTCCCTGTGGGCTGCACCCGAAACCGGTGACTATAACTACACTTACGGTGCCGTTTCCCAGGGCTCAGCGCCCCGGGCTCTGGCTAGCCACCATACGCGTCCTCAGGTACAGGCGCCCGAGTCCCGCAGCGCGTTGCCCCATCCCGCGGCGTGAAAGATGTGGGCGTGCATGACACCCGACGGATCCTTCTTCTTGATGCTCTCGGAGACTTGGGACAGCTGAAACACCATGCTGGTCATCTGCTCACCCCCGTAGATCGGTGAGTACGGGCCATAGTTGTCCAGGTTGTTGCGGATGGTCAACGGCTGCATCCGCGGGGCGAGGAAGGCCGTGGATTGATCGATGTTGGCGACGACACCATTGGCCTGCCCCTGCACCCCGGAGTAGACGTCATGCTGGTTGGCCAGGTTGTTGTTGAAGTCGTTGATCTGGCCCATCAGCGGGTCGAACTGCACAGCGAACCACTGGCAGGAATCCGACATGCCGGCGACCATCTCCGGAGTCACCTTCTCTGTGAAGGTACTGTACGGCCAGATTTCCGAATGCGGTGACCAGTCGCTGGGCCCCGGGGTGAAAACCGGTAGCGCTGGCGGCGCCGCGGAGTCTGCGGACGCGTATCCGCACGCCAGCAGCCCGACCGCGGTCAGCGCACAGGCCACCGCGGACCGAGTCGATCGCAGTCCATTCGGCACCATCGGTTACCTCCCGCCCAGGTACCCGACCATCTTGCACGAATCGACCACGCCCGGTGTCCCGATAGCTCAAGATGGCACGCTATGGGGGGCGAAATATCGGCACCGCGCATATTTCCCAACGCCCGCCGCCCCGCGGACGGGAACCCGTCGCGGAAACCTACCGCTGGGTATACCTACCGAAGGGTAAGGAAGGCGGTTAGCATGGCCGCCGTGGATCGCCCAGTGAGCTCGCCGGAGTCGGCACCGCCCGCCCCGTCGGCACTGGAAAACCAACTATTGGACGCCCGCTCATGACCACCCAAGACGAAGACAAGACCACCCGCGAGCCGTCCTCCGACGGTGTCGCGGCTATCGAAGAGTGGAGCACCGGCTACGTCAAACGGCATCCGCTGGCGTCGCTGACCACGGTCGGCGAGCAGTACGTGCTGGGTGTGCGCACCATCGAGTGGTTCTTCCGGGATTTGTTCAGCCGTAACTTCCAGTGGGGCGAGTTCATCCGCCAGGGCGCGTTCATGGCCGGCACCGCCGTGTTGCCGACGATTCTGGTGGCGCTGCCGATCGGGGTGACGCTGTCGATCCAGTTCGCGTTGTTGGCCAACCAGGTGGGTGCCACCTCGCTGGCCGGCGCGGCGGCCGGCCTGGCCGTGATCCGCCAAGCCGCGTCCTTGGTCGCGGCGGTGATGATGGCCTCGGCGGTCGGGTCGGCGATCACCGCCGATCTGGGTTCGCGCACCATGCGCGAGGAGACCGACGCCATGGAGGTCATGGGGGTGTCGGTGATCCGCCGGCTGGTGGTGCCGCGGTTCGGTGCGGCCATCATGGTCGGCGTGGCGCTGACCGGAATCACCTGTTTTGTAGGGTTTTTGGCGTCCTACCTGTTCAACGTGTATTTCCAGCACGGCGCACCAGGGAGTTTCGTGGCGACGTTCGCGTCGTTCGCCACACCGGAGGACATGATCGTGGCGCTGCTCAAAGCCATCATCTACGGGATGATCGTGGCGGTGGTGGCCTGTCAGAAGGGGTTGTCGACCAAGGGCGGACCGACCGGGGTTGCCGACTCCGTCAACGCCGCAGTGGTGGAGGCGATCCTGGTGCTGATGATGGTCAACGTCGGTATCAGTCAGCTCTACCAGACGCTGTTCCCGCGGACGGGGCTGTAGCGATGACCGCCACTCCTTATGTCCCCGGGTTCGCCCGTCCGTTCCTGAACGCTTATCGCCGAGCGTCGCAGCCGGCGATCAAGCTCGGGCACATGATGCTGTTCTTCGTGCGCGCGGTCGCGGCAGTGCCCACCGTGTTGCGGTCCTACCGCAAGGAATTTCTGCGGCTGCTGTCCGACATCGCCTGGGGCAACGGCTCGATCGTGGTCGGTGGCGGCACCGCCGGGGTGGCGATCGTGCTCGGGTTCACCGCCGGCGCGCTGGTGGCCATCGAGGGCTACAACTTCTTGAACCTGATCGGGCTGGGGCCGGCGACCGGCATCATCTCCTCGCTGGTCAACACCCGGGAGCTGGCGCCGATCATGGCGGCGTTGGCGTTCGCGATGCAGGCCGGCTGCCGGTTCACCGCTCAACTGGGTGCGATGCGCATCGCCGAGGAGATCGACGCCTTGGACTCGATCGCGATCCGGCCCATCCCGTATCTGGTGACCACCCGGCTGATGTCGGCGATCATCGCTGTGATCCCGCTGTATGTGGCGTGTTTGGCGATCACCTACATCACCTGCCAGTTGGCGACCGGGGTCATCAGCGGCGGCTCCATCGGCCCGTACATGCATTACTTCACGATGATGCTGTCCGGCAAGGACATCATCTACTCGGTCATCAAGTGCGTGATCTTCGTCTGGCTGGCCTCCACCGTGCAGTGCTACTACGGCTTCTACGCCGCCGGCGGGCCCGAGGGTGTCGGGGTGGCAGCCGGACACGCGATGCGGGCGTCTATCACCATCGTGATGATCGTCAACATGCTGCTCACGATGGCGCTGTGGAGCATCGACGCCGGCGCGAGGTTCGGGGGCTAGATGGGCAACTCGCTAGACACCGACGGCCGCGGCCCCTCCGATCAGCAGCTGCTGGTCGCGGGGGTGGCGGTACTGGTGGTGATCGTCGCGATCACCAGCACCCTGCTCTACAAATCGACCGGGCGGCTCAACGACTACGTCCGGGTGGTCGCCGATCTGGTCAACGTCGCCGACGGTCTGCCCGGCAAATCCGATGTGAAGTACCACGGGTTGTTGGTCGGCAGTGTCAACGACGTCACCCCGGCGGCGTACGGCAAACCCAACTACGTGCACATCGACCTCAAACCCCAATACGCCAAAGACATCCCGGCCACGGTGACCGCCCGGGTAGTGCCGTCCAACGTATTCGCGGTGTCCTCGGTGCAGCTCGTCGACAGGGGCGCGGGACCCACCATTCGCAACGGAGCCCACATCCCGGAGGACACCGAGCTGTCGACGGTGATCTTCCAGACGACCATCTCCAAATTGCGTGACATTCTCGCCGCGACCGGGCGCGGCCGCGACGACCACAGCGTCGGGATTCTGGCCGCCGTCGGGGCGGCCACCGATCACCGGCGTGAAAAGCTGCTGACCGCCGCCGGCCAGATGACCCGGCTCCTGGGCGAGCTCAACGCGATCGTGGCCACCGATCCCGCCGCGCCGTCGACGGTCTCGGCGCTGCTGGGCGCGACCCGCGGTTTACAGGCCACCGCACCCGAGCTCGTCGACGCCCTGCACGAGGCGGTCCGGCCGATGCAGACCTTCGCCGAAACCCGGGCGCAGCTGCAGACGCTGATCGGCGGTGCGCAGAACACGTTCGGCACCACCAAAACCGCGATCGACAACCACATCGACCAGATGATCCAGCTCGGTCATGACCTCACCCCGGCGCTGGGCGTGTTCGCTCAGCACAGCGACCAGTTCGTACCCATCTTCCATCGGGTGCGCAAGCTGTCCGACCTGTTCTTCGAGAACGTCTGGATTCCGGAGTTCGACACCGGCAACATGCGAGTGAACCTGTCGCTGACGCCGACCTACACCTACACCCGCGCGGACTGCCCGCGATACGGCGAGCTCAAGGGACCCAGCTGTTTCACCGCCCCGCTGGTGGAGACCCGCCCGGATCTGCCCGAAGCGATGCTGCCGCAGAACTACCACTTCCCGGCCGGCCTGGAACCGCCGCGCGGCACCGTCATCGGCCCGGACGGCGATCTGATGGCCGACGGGACGCTGCCCAACCCCTACCCCAGCCTGGAGGAGCCCAACCCGCCGCTGCACCCGTTCATCGGCCCGTCGCCGCGAGTGCCCGGAACCGCCGACCCCGACCTCGCGCAAGCCGCGCCGCCGCCGGGCCCCCCGCTCCCGGAGGCCCCGGTGGGCCCCGAATTGGGTGTACCGGCGCCACCGCTGGCGCCCGGCCCGCCGTCGGTCGCACCCGCGTCGTTCGGCGGCAACGTCGGTCCGGTGGGCAGCGCCGTCGAAGCAGCCCAGCTGGGCGTGATGACGGGGCAGCCGGCGTCGGTGGCCACCCAACTGCTGCTGGGGCCGGTGGCTCGCGGCATGACGGTCTCGGTCAAAGACAGCCCGCAGGACGCACCGATCGAGGGGCCGAAATGAGAATCCGTGGGCCGCTGATCGGATTGTCGATCTTCATGGTGATCGCGATCGCCGTCACCTGGCTCGTCTACGCCACCCTGCAGCGCGAAGTGGCCGGCAAAACTTCGTCGTACGCGGCGATGTTCACCGACGTGTACGGGCTACGCGAAAGCGACGACGTCCGCATGGCCGGGGTGCGAGTGGGCCGGGTGGAAAAGATCGAACTGCAAGGCAAACTCGCCAAAGTCTCCTTCATCGTGCAAAACGACCAGAAGCTCTACGGCAACACCCTCGCCTCGGTGACCTACCAGAACATCATCGGGCAGCGCTACCTCGGGTTGACGCTGGGCAAGGTCGGCAGCACCGATCTGCTGCCGCCGGGCAGCGTCATCCCGGTGGAACGCACCGATCCGTCGTTCGACGTGGGGGCGATGCTCAACGGCTTCGAGCCGCTGTTTTCCCTACTGGACCCCAAGGCAGCCAACGACCTGACCAAGGGGGTCATCCAATCGCTGGCCGGTGACCGGGCTTCGATCACCGAACTGGTGGAACAGAGTTCGGTCCTCACCCGCTCGCTGGCCGGGCGCGACCAAGCCCTGGGCACCATGATCAGCAGCCTGTCGCGGGTCACCGACAACGTCTCGGCGCAAAACGACAACCTGGATCACGCACTGACCCAGGCCCGCACGATCGTCGCCGATTTCGACGCGCGCCGCCCCGCCCTGCAGTCGTCGGTGGGCTCACTGGCCCAGGTCACCCGGCAGCTGTCGACCATCATGAACGAGGTCTACCCGTCGTTGAACCAACTCGTCACCCGCCAACCCGGTTTCGCCAAGCACATGGTCGGGATCGAACCGCAGTTGGCGTTCATGGGTGACAACCTGCCGCTGCTACTCAAGGGCCTGGCCCGCATCGTCGGGGAAGGCGGCTACGTCAACGCCTACGTCTGCGATCTCAACGCCACCGCCTTCTTCCCCGGCCTCAACGACATGACCACGTTCATCGTCAACGCCGCCACACCGGGCAACGCGCGGGTGATCACCAAGGAGAACCTGGGCTGGCACACCCCGAGATGCAGGAATATGGCCAATGGCTGACACCGACACCACACCCGTGCCCGCACCGTCGCCGTCGTTGCTCCAGCGCTGGCGGAACCGGACGCTGGAGTCCTACAACCGAACCATGCTCGGGGTGATCGCGCTGGGCGTGATCACGGTGCTGGTGGCGATCTCGATCTTCATCAAGCTGCTCGGCTTCGGCTACACCCACTACACCGCAGAATTCGCCCAGGCTGCGTCGCTTCGCCCCGGTAATCCGATCACCGTCGCCGGCATCGAGGTCGGCACCGTCTCTTCGACGAAACTGGTCGGCGACCACGTCGAGGCCGGTCTGACGGTGCGCGACAACATCCCCCTGGGCAAGGACACCCGGGCGATCATCAACGTGATGACGATCCTGGGGTCGCGGTATCTGGCGCTGGTGCCCGACGGTCCCGGTTCGCTGCCACACAAGACCATCGACCTGGCCCACACCCAGGTCCCCTACGACCTGCAGACCGCGCTGGAAGACGCCACCACCACCTTCGAGCAGACGGACTCCGACCAGTTCGCCCAATCGCTGGGCATCCTGGGTAAACAGCTCAACGGACTGCCCGGCATTCTGCCGCAAGCCATGGCCAACCTGCACGAATTGTCGACCATCACCGCCGGCCAGCGCGACCAACTGGGCACCCTGCTCAAAAGCACGCAGCGGGTGGCCAATACGCTGCGCGCCCAGCAGAGCAACCTGGGCAACCTCGTCGATCAGGGCCAGGATCTCATCGGTGAGTTCGTGGCGCGCCAGGCCACCTTCCACGCCATGCTGGCTGCCCTGACGAATCTGAGCGGCGACCTGAACAACATCGTGGTCAACGACCGCCCGCAACTCGACGAGATGCTGGGCAACCTGCGCGAGCTTTCCAAGATGATCGGCGAACACGACGACCTGTTCCGCAGCCTGCTCCAGTCGGCGCCGCCGGCGCTGCGCGGCCTGACCAACGTGATGGGATACGGCCCGGCGGTCGAGTTCTACACCAACAACGGGCTGGCCGTGGACTCGTGGATGTGCGCGATCAGCGGGCGCGCCAAGCAATTCGGGATGATCGAATATTTCAAGGACTGCAAATGAGCGCCCTGAGGCGAGCCCGCGTGAGAACCGCAGCCAGCAGGAGCCGAGCATGAGCGGGAGAAACAGGGTCATCGCCATCGTCGCCGGTATCGCGGTGCTGGCGGTCGCCGTGCTCTGGGCGGTTGGTTCCTACATCTACAAGCAGGTCAACACGATCACGGTGACCGCCCAGTTCGACAGCGCGGCCGGTCTGTACGAAGACAACGTGGTCGCTGTGGTCGGGATGCCGGTGGGCAAGGTCACCAAGGTCACCCCGAAGGGTGGCTACGTCGAGGTCGAGTTCACCGTCGACAAGAACGTCAAAGTCCCGGCCGATGTACACGCGGTCACCATCAACACGTCGATCCTCACCGACCGGCAGATCGAGCTGACGCCCCCCTACAAGGGCGGTCCGGTGCTGCGCAATCACGACACGATCGGCCTGCCCCGCACCAAGACCCCGGTTGCCTTCGACCAGGTGCTCGACATGCTCGACAAGATCTCGAAGTCCCTCAAGGGCGACGAGAAGGGCGGCGGACCGATCGCCGACCTGGTCAACGCCGCGGCGGACTCCACCGCAGGCAACGGCGAGAAGGTCCGCTCGGCGCTCAGTGAATTGTCCGCGGCGTTGCGGCTCAGTTCGGATCGCGGTGAGGCCACCCGCGATCAGTTGACCACGATCATCACCAACCTGAGCTCGCTGATGGATGCGGCCGCCCGCAACGACGCCAAATTGCGCGAATTCGGTTCGACAACGCGCCAATTGACTCAAATGCTGGCCGACGAGGACCTCGGCACCGGTACCACCGGCCGCACCCTGAACAAGATCATCGTGCAGGCGGCGGGCCTGATCCAGGCGAATCGGGACAACATCAAGACCGCAATCGAAAACGGGAAGGTACCGCTGGAGTCCACCGTCGCCAGCCAGCGCGACCTCGCCGAGATGATCGACATCCTGCCGCTGCTGATGGAGAACCAGTACAACGCCGTCGACCAGGTGAACGGCGCCGTGCGGGTCCATGTCCCCGTCGATAAGATTCTCACCGATACGCAATCGACGAAAGAACTCTGCAACATGATGCACCTGCGTCAACTGGGTTGCAGCACAGGGACATTACAGGACTACGGACCGGACTTCGGTTTGACCTTCATTCTCGACGGCCTTTCGGCGATGGGGCAGTGACCATGGCACGACACGTGAAACGGGCAATCGGAGCCGCCGCGGCCACCCTGTTGATCACCGGCCTGACGGCGGGCTGCGGCACAAACGGATTGGGCAGCCTGCCGCTGCCCGCACCGGGCATCGGCTCCGGCGGCTACATCATCACCGCGGTGTTCTCCAACGCGCTGAATGTGCCCGCGCACGCCAAGGTCAAACTCGCCGGCGCCGATGTCGGACAGTTGGAAACCATGGTCGCGCGCAACTACACAGCGGTGACCACGCTGCGCATCATGGACGGCGTTCGGTTGCCGGTGGGCAGCACCGCCGAGCTGCGCTCTGCAACCCCGCTGGGCGATGTGTTCATCTCGGTCAAACCGCCGACTCCGCTGGATCCGAGCGCGCCGCTGCTCAAAGCCGGAGACACCATCGGGCTGGACTCCACCGCGGCGGCAGCCACCGTGGAATCGGTGCTCAGCTCGGCGGCACTTCTGGTCAATGGTGGCGCGGTGCGCAACTTCACCAACTTCGTCAACGGGGCCGGAAGGGCCACCGGCGACCAGGGGCAGGCGTTCGGCAACCTGATCAACGACACCAACGACTTGCTGGGCAAGCTCAACACCCGCTCCGGCCAGATCGAGGACGCGTTGACGCAGACCGCCGCGCTCGGCGACCGGCTCGACGAGAAGAACCAGGCGCTGTCCGACGTCCTGGCCAACGTCGGCCCCGCCACCGATACGCTGGCGGCCAACACCAACCAGATCTCCGACCTCGTCGAACTGCTGGGCGCGACCACCCGGCAGCTGACCAGGCTTCCGTCGATCGGCGGCACCGACACGAGCGGGCGCAGCGTCATCAAGGATTTGAACACCGCCGCCGGTGCGTTCAACGACGTGTCCGTCGACCCCGATGTCAGCCTCTACGCGCTCAACCGGTTGATGCCGCCGATCGTCAAGTTGCTGCCCGGATCGGGGATATCGGTACGTGCATCGATCGACCGGTTGGTCCTCGGGTCGATTCCCGACGCCGGATTCAAAGGCGACCTGGCCTTCCACGGCCCCAAACGTTACGACTGGGCAAAGCTGGCCGGTTCGATCAAATACGCCCTGTGGCGGCTGCAGGAACGTGTGGTGGGTACCGGCCCCGACACCGCGATGGGCCAAACCCCGTGGTTCCCGGTCGGTCCCGCGATTCCGCCGAGTCCCGCTGAGCAGCAGGCGCGCCACGACATCGAGGCGGGACCGGGCGGCCCGGGGCCGGGCAACGCTGCGCATCAGGAGCCGACGCCGTGATCCGCGTCGCGACGAGTGCAGTACGCGGCGATGGACAGGAGCGGCGCCCATGATCTCAGCGATTGCGCGAGTCATCGTCGACGTGGTCAGGGCCGGCTACCGGCAACGCAACTGGCTGTCCAGCCTCGGCCTGGGACTGACGCTCGTCGTCGCGGCCGCCTATCTGCTGCTCGGTGCCCTGCGGGTCAACCCGACGGACACCACGTATCAGGTCAAGGTCCAGCTGCCCGATTCCGGCGGGCTGCTGGCCAATCAGGATGTGGCCGTCCGCGGTATTCCGGTGGGCCGCATCGAGTCCCTGCACATCACCCCCGACGGCGTCGAAGCGGTCACCAACATCAAGACACGCGTCAAGATTCCGGTGGCGAGCACCGTCAAGGTTTCCGGGCTGTCCGCGGCCGGTGAGCAGTACATCGATTTCGAGCCCCCGTCCACTGCTGGCCCGTACCTGTCCGATGGCAGCGTCGTCGGTCGTGAGCGGGCTACGGTTCCCGTTCCGCTGTCCCAGATGCTGGCCGACACCAATGGAATCCTCGCTCAAACCGACGTGAAGAAGCTCGAGCTCATCAAGAACGAGTTGGGTATGAGCAAGGAGGGCCCCCAGAAGCTGGCCGACATCGTCGATGGCGGCATGTTCTTGCTGTCGACCTTGGACCCGGTGCTGCCGCAGACCGTCAGCCTGCTCCGCAACAGCCGGGTGGTGCTGACCATGCTCAACGACGTCAACGCCGGGCTGGCCGCCACCACCGGCAATCTCGACGAGGTGCTGACCGGCGTCAACAGGATGGATGCCGGATACCGCAGGCTTCTCGACCAGACACCGGGGCTGCTCTCGTCGGTCGACAACCTGTTTGACGACAACTCCGACACCATGGTCGGCCTGCTCGCCAACCTGACCACGATGTCGCAGCTGCTCTACGTTCGCGTGCCGGCGTTGAACGCGCTGTTCCCCAGCTATCGCGGCTCCGGTCTGGACGCCTTGGCCAGCACCTTCCACGAGAACGGGCTTTGGGCGACCGCCGACATCTACCCGCGCTACGTCTGCGACTACGGCACCCCGCGTCGGGTTCCCTCCGGCGCGGACTACCCCGAACCGTTCCGCTACGGCTATTGCCTCACCGACGATCCTGCGGTGCTGATCCGCGGGGCCAAGAACGCCCCCCGGCCCGCCGGCGATGACACGGCGGGTCCCCCGGCAGGCGCCGACCTGGCCGCGACCACCGATCCAACCCCCAAGGGCCGCTACACAATTCCGACGCCCTACGGCGGGCCGACGCTGCCGATAGAGCCGCCCCGCTAACGCTGATCCGCTAGGAGACACCACCATGGCCGACGACGCCGACACCGAGGTTGCCGACACCGACGCCGCCGAGGACGAAGGCGCCCCCGCCGAGCAGACCGAGGTGCTGGACGACGCCGACACCGAGGTAACCGGTCTGGAATCGACGGTCGGTGCGCGCGCCCGGCGGCCGTGGCGGCGATTCGCCCGGATCGGGGCGGTGGCCGCGGTGTTCCTGGTGGCGTTCGGGCTTGCCGGCGGTCTCGGCTGGGTGCTGTGGCAGCAGCACCGAGTCACCCAGGCCGGCAACGCCGCCCGCGAGACCGCGGTCGACTACGCCCAGGTGTTGACCAGCATCGACTCGAACAAGCTGGACGAGAACTTCGCCGCCGTCCTCAACGGCGCGACCGGCAACTTCAAGGACATGTACACCAAGTCCAGCATGCAGTTGCGGCAACTGTTGATCGACAACAAGGCCACTGCGCAAGGCGTCGTGGTGGCGTCGGCGATCCAGCACGAGTCGCAGAACCGGGTCGTCGTGCTGTTGATGGTCGACCAGACAGTGACCAACACCGCTCGCCCGGATGCTCGGGTGGACCGCAGCCGGATGAAGATGACCATGGACAAGGTCGACGATCACTGGCTGGCAAGCAAAGTCGAACTGCCATAGGAGCTAGCAGTATGTGGGCATCCCGAATCCTGGCGAGCGTGGCGGCGATCGCGGCAACCATGGCGCCGGCCGCCGTGCTGGCACCGACAGCGTCGGCCTCGGCGCAGTCCTTCTGCTCCGAACTGGGGGGCGACTTCGACGGTCACTATTGCCACACCGCGGTCGTTTCCGAGCGCAAAGCCACCCGCGACATCAAGATGGCCGTTCCCGACGGCTTCGTCGACCGGCCGGAGATCCGCGAGTACCTACGCAACCTGTTCAACAACTGGAAGATCAAGGGCGCCTCGATGGTGCAGGACAGCTTCGGCGAGGAGAACTACGAGATCTTCCCGCACGGCGGTGCCACCAGCGTGGTGTTCCACGAGGACTATCACGCCGACGGTCCGTGGATCAACAACGCCTACCGCACGTTCAGCTACGACAGCGGTGGCCGACGCATCCAACTCTCCGACATCACCAAACCCGGGGTGGATCCGTTGGTCGCCATCCCGCCGCTGGCCGAGCCGTACATGATCGAGGCGCTCGACAACGCCCACTGGGAACACCAACCCGGCACCTATCCGTTTGTCTTGGACCGCTGGACGCCGGACAAGCCGTTCGGCGCGGGTTTCAAGGCGTGGGCCATCACGCCCGATGAGCTGATCCTGTACCTGCCGGACTATCCCGTCGGGCACGACTCACCGATCCGCTACGGCATGACCGACTGGCAGTTCTCGATGGACGGCGGAACCGTGTCACCGCATATCCCGCTCTCGGCGCTCAGCTCGATCCTGCGCCCGGAGTACGGCGGGGCGTAACCCCCTGGAACGCGTTCATCCTGCGGTGGCGGCGGCCCCTACTCGTGGTGTTGCGCCATCGCCGCAGGGTCAACGCCGAAACAACCAGAGCGCGGCTGCGACCAGCGCTGCGGCCCCCGCGATCACCGGCGCCACCGCGACCCGGGTCAGCGTCGCTCCGATCATCGCACCTCCGCACATCGCGGCAACGACGCTGTAGCGCAACTTCTCCCGCTGCCCGGTGCCACCGGCCAGCCGGCTGTCCACCCCTAGACCCACGATCGTCGACGTCAGGACGGTGGTGCTGAGTTCCTGCACACCGAACTGGCGCGCCATCGCGTTCTGCAAGCCGAACGTCAATCCGAGCCCGGCGATCAGCACCAGCTTGGAATTGTCGTGGTAGCGCAGCACACCGATTCCGGTGAGTATCGACATCACGAGCAGCACAGCGATTTCCGTGCCCAGTGTGGCGGTCAGCCATAGCCGGGTGCGATGACCCAGGCGCCGGATGAGCCGGCCGCTGATGATGGTGCCGGCGACAAACGCGGCGACGGCGACGACGGCCGCGGTCAGATCCACCCCGGACTGCGGGACGAACCAGAAGCCGAGGAAGATGACGTTGCCGGTCATGTTGGCGACGAACACGTGGCCCAGCGCGAGCACGCTGACCGCGTCCACCACCCCGGTCGCCGCGGTCAGCAGCAGCAGTGCCGCCACGCTGCGCCGGTCGGGTATCGGCGCAGCGACAGTCATGGCAACCTCAGATCTAGAACTGCGGTGTCACACTGAATTTCGTGATCGGCGCGAGTTCGGTGGCCAGCCAGTGCCCGTGGACACGGGTCATCGAGATCTGGTGGGACCGATACTGCAGCGCCGGAATGCCTTTGGTCTGCGGGCTGGTCAGCGTGGTGTTCGTGTAGACGAGCGCACTGGCCTGCGTCCCGTTCAGCGATATCACCGCCACCCCGGTGACCTGGGTGGTGACGCTGTTCTTCTGCTGTTTGCTGGCCCCGGCGATCGCGTCGATGTCCTTGCGGTAGCGGGCCTCGAAGTCGCCGGTCAGATACTTGCTGGCACGGTCGGCCAGGGTGTCGATGTCCTCAGGGGTGTAGGTCCACAACGTGGTGATCGCGTTGCTCGCGGCGCGCGCGATCGCCAGCTTGCTGGCCACCAGTGCACGGTCCGCCAAGTACGGGTACATCATTGCGCCGGCGAACCCCGCCGCCCCCACGAACAGTGCGGCGGCCAGGCCGACGGCGACGACAGCCCAGCGCAGCCGCATCGGCCGCCCCGGTGTTGCGGTTTCGGCGGCCGTGGCAACACCGTCGGCGGACTCTGTGATCGCGGCGTCATCACCGTCGCCCGGGGTGTCGGTGGCCTCGGGCGCGGGCGAGTCGTCCAGCTCGGTCAGATCACCGGGCTGAAGTTGCTGATCTTCCACTGGTCCCCTTGTTTTGTCACGATCTCCAAGCACCGCACCGTCGGCTCGGCCTCGATCTTGCCGTTGACGCCCTTGATGTGGGTTTTCGCCACAACCAGCACTTCGGCGCTGCCGTCGTCCCGCCACCGTTCCACCCCGGCGTCGAGCACTTCGGCGGTCGCCTCCGGCCCGCGGGCGACCTGGATGAGGATTTCGTTTCTGCGTTCCTTCCACCAGGACTCGAACTCGCCGGTGGCTTGCGCGGTCATGCGGTCGACATAGCGGTTGGCGCCGTTCTCGCCGGTCGGGTCCGGCGAGAGAAACTGGGCGGTGAATGATCGCGCGAAGTCGAGCACCGCGACCTGCTTGAACGCGGTCTGACGACGGTCTTCGTGATCGATGAGCATGACGATGGCCACGGTGACGGATCCCGCCGTCACCAGCGCGGCCAGCACCATCGTCGCCCACAGCCGCCAGGGCCGCGGCGGCCGGGGCAGCGTCGGAACCAGCAGCTCGACTTCGCCGGCTTCGATCTTGCGACGTGGACTCATCGGCCGGCCTCGGGCTTCTTCGGCGGTGGCACGAAGGCGAGTTCGTCGACCAGCCAGCGGCTCCCGGACCGCACCAACCCCACCCGGACGGTCACACTGATCGGCTGGATCTTCGGCGTACTGCCGGTTTGTCCCTGCAGGAACATCAGCATGGTCGCCCGGTCTTGCGTCGCGGACAGCACCGCGCTGTCGGGCACCCAGTATTCGTGCGGTGTCGCTGTCTTGGCGATCTGTTCCTGCACGGTGACCAGCTCGGCCCGGTAGTGGTCGGTGACCAACGTCTGCGCGTGGGCAAAATCGTCGGCGAGCGTCTTGGGATGGAACGACAACATGTCGGCGACGGCTTTCGGCCCCTGAAGTGCCAACTCGGCCCGCACCTGCTGGTCGATCTGTCCGGGCCGGTAGACGGCCAGGTTGCTCATCCCGGCCAGCGCCACCGAGACCAGCGCGGCGCCCAGCACCACGGCCGCGGTTCGGTCGCGCAGGGTGCGAGTCGAACTGCGCGGGCGGGCATCGCGTACCTCGGTGCCCAGCAACAGATCGGCGAAGGTCCGATGCCGCCGATCCCACAGCGGCCACAACCAGCCGACACCGAATGCGGCGGTGTCCAGCAGGTGCGCGAGGTCGCGCACCAACAAGCGCCCCGGCGCCGGGAGGTCGCCGCCGCGGGTCATCACGCGGATGCCCACCAGTGCGCGTCCCAGACTGAAACCGGTCAGGCCGGGCACCATGGTCCGATTGAGCGCCGTCGCGAGTATGGCGACGGCCGCAACCGATACCGCCACGAACCACCACGGCGAATACCTCGGCACCGTCACCGACACCACCACCGCCGTGGCCACCACACCGGTACCGGGCAGCACGTCGACGAGGAAAGCGGTTGCCCGAGAAGGCCATCGCGCCGGAGCACCGTCGGCTTCGGTCGTGATGCTGACAACAGCTGGCGCGGCTTCGGCCACCACGGTCACTTCGCCACCTGGTCGATCTTGGCGACTTTGTATTGTCCGTCAACGGGTTCCATCGTCACGCGCAACCGGTACCCGACCTCCTTACCGGTGCTGGACACGAACAGCCGCAACACGGTCAGGACGTCGATCGATCCATCGTCGTTATTGCGTTCGACGGCAGCGCGCATATCGAGTACCTCGACGTGCACATCCGCCTGCGCGTACGCATCGCTGAGCAGGCCGGCCAGCATCGGGGCCTGCGCCGCGAAACTTCCTGTCGCACAATCGATGATCTTTCGCTGACTGGTCTGCAGTGTGGCCAGATCGGGGGCATTCAGCGCGGCCATGCAGTCCTTGGCGGCCGCGACCGCGGCCACCCCGGCACGCGCGGTCGCCAGGCTCGCCTGGTGCGAACGTAACGCCAGGTAGCCGCCGCCGCCGACGGCAGCCGCCACCACCAATAGCGTCGCGGCGATACCGAGCAGCCAGCGTCGGGTCAACCGTGACGGTCCCCGCGCCTGGCCGGGTGCGTCCGCCGATTCTGCTGAATCGGCAGCCGTCACCTCGATGTCTATCTGGTCGGTGCCCTCCGCCGATTCTGCCGAATCGGGCGACGTCGACGACGTGTCGTTCGCGTCGGAGGGGTTCAGCTGGCCGGTGCCAGCATCTCCTTCCATCCGTCGTCTCCTGTGTTGCTCGAATTGTCGACGTTGTACTTGACCCCGTCCGGCCCCGTCAACTGGCCACTGGATGGGCTGTACACCGCCGTCGGTGCCGCACCAGGAGTGTAGACACACGGGTTGGGCTGCTGCCCGTTGCACTGCACCGAGCCCGAACCGGGCCGGGTCAGCGGGTCGTTGACCGGGGGCGCCGCACCGTTGGGTCCCGCGCCGCCGGGCGTGTTCAGCGCGGCCGGCGGGGGCAGCTTGTCGGCGGGCGCCGGGTTCACGCCATTCTCGATCGACGGTGCCGGGATCACCCGACCCGGGTCGACCGGCTGATCACACCGCGCCCCGGGAGCCGGGCAGTTGCGGATCTGGTTCGGGTCGCCGTACCAAGGGTTGGTACCCAGCGGGACGTACGGCTCGCTGCTGCGGCATTCCTTCGGCGTCGCCGCGGTCTTGCCGGGCACGTCGGCACAGGGGATGTTGCGCGCCCCGCGCACCACGTTGGCCGGGGTGTCTTTAGGGATCTTGCAGTACAGCCCCGACGGCACCGGTTGCGGGCTGATGTCGGCCGGCGGTCGCCACTCCGAGGCGGGCAGGAACCCGGTCATACAGGGCGCCGGCTGGTTGATGGACAGTCCCAGCGGCAGCAGCGCGCGGTGATCACTCTCGAACGGCACCGTCGCCGTCTGCGCGGCCGCCGCCTCCTGCGGCAACGCCACCAGAATGCCCTCGATGTAGCCCTTGTAGCGCTTGAACATGTCCAACAGGATCGACAGGTTGGCCAGCGTCTGGGGCAGCGAGTCGCGCATGCCGCCCAGCACCGCATTGACCTGGTCGGCCGACGCGGCCGCCTGCGGCAGGATGCGTTGCAACGCCTGATCTTGCGCGGCGCTCTGCGACGCCAACTTGTTCAGGTTCGCCGCCCAACGCTCGATCGCGCTCCCGGAGTTGGCCTGGCTGTCCAACAGCGGCCCGGAGTTGGCGATGATGTCGTTGATATCGGTGATGTTGGTGTTGGCGTCGCCGACGATCGCCTGGGTTGAGTCCACCAGGCGCTGCAGCGCCGGCCCCAACCCACCGACCGCCTGCGCCGTCTCATCCAGCAGGGTGGAGATCTTGTCCGCGGGCAGCGCCGCCAGCCCGCGGTTCGCGGTGTCCAGGGTCGGCCCGATCGGCGACGGCACCGTATTCCGCTCCGCCCCGTCGGCCTGATAGAGCGGAATGGTCTGCCCGGACGAGAAGTTCTGCGCCGGATTGCTCTTGGACACCAGGTCCAGGTATTGCTCACCGACCGCCGACACCGAGTGCACGTTCGCCGACGCATCGGCCGGAATCTTGTACTTGGTGTCGATGCTCATCGTGGCCCGCGCGCCGGTCACGGTGGGCTGGACGTCGGTGACCTTGCCGATGGTGATGCCGCGGTAGGTCACGTTGGAGGTGGGGTACAGGCCGCCCGACGAGGGCAGGTCCGCGTACAGCGTGTACTGGCCGATACCGACCACGCGATGGATGCGCAGGTAGTAGCCGCCCAGCGCGGTCATCGTGATCGCCGAGATCACCACGAACAGCACCAGCTGACGCTTGATCAACGGGGTTAGCACCGCTCACTCACCCCTTTCCACCAGCGGACCGCCCGGCGCATCGAGCGGGTTCGGCGTGAACCGAACATCCGGGATCATCGTGGCCGGATCGCGTCCCCATGACTGCTCGAGCGCACGCAGCGCCCCGGAGAAGCCGGTGCCGGTCAGGATTCCGTTGTCGATCGCGCTCAACGTGGTGTCCAGCAGCAGCGAGACGTTGATGTAGTCGCCGCGGATCGCGTACGGAATGCCGTTGAGTTCGAACGGTGTGGTCACCATCAGGTCGATCGCCCCGTTGAAGTACGGCGCGCCGCGGCCGAGCTGCTTGAGCGGACGCTGCAGGTACTCCAGGTTGCGATGCACATCGCCCTTGGCCTGCGACAGCGTGTCGTTGGCGACCGCGCTGAACTGGCCGACCGCGTCGATCGCGTTGGTCAGCAGTTCACGCTTCTCGGCGAAATGCTTGATCAGCGGCGGGAATTCGGTGAGCACCCGGTTCAGCGTGTCGTTGCTGTTGGCCGCGTACACCAGCAGCCGGTTGGTGGAGTCGATGGCGTGGGTGATGTCGTCGCGCTGCTCGTTGAGCCGCACCACGAACGTGTCCAACTTGCCCAGGAAGTCGTGGATCTGGTCCTTGCGCCCGCCCACGATGTTGGTGACCTCGTCGGCCAGCACTTCCAGGTTGGGCACCCCGCCGCCGCGCAGGATCAGTGCCACGCTGGCCAGCGTCCGCTCGATGGTGGGGAACGCCGACGAATTCGCGAGCGTGATGGTGTCGCCGTTCTTCAGCATCTCCGACGACGGATGCTCCGGTGCCCCCAGCTCCACGTGCTGGGAGCCCAGCAGGCTGGTCTGGCCGATCTTCGCGGTGGCGTTCTTCGGCAGTTTGACACTCTTGTCGATGCCCAGCGTCAACGTGGCGACCCAGTTCTTCATCTGGATCTTGCGGACCGTGCCGACCAGGACGTCGGCCACCAGCACTCGGCTGTTGCCGTTGAGTGCCAAGGTGTCCGGCATCTGCACGTAGATCTCGTATGAGCCGGGTCCGCTGCCCGCGCCGCCGGGTAGCGGCACATTGGCGATGCCGCGCCACGGCCCGCCGCACGACGTCAGCATCACGACGCCGACCGTCAGCGCCAGTCCCTGCAGGAGGCGACGACGCATGGCACGCAACGCGATCACTGGCCCGGTCCTTCCGCTGCGGGTGCCTCCGCGGCGAGCGGCGACTGCCCGGCCCCGGTGCCCGGGATGACCAGGTTCGGCGGCGGCGGTCCGGGAACGATCCCGGGGGCTACCGCCGGCGGCGGAACCGGTGGATACGGCGGCGGCGGCTCCGGACCGTTGTAGTGGTAGGCGTTCGGCGGCCCCGGCGGGGTCTCCCCGTCCGGTGGCGGCACGATGTTGGGTCCACCCATCAGCTCCGCCAGCGACTCCGGGGTCAGCATGGCCGCGGTAAGGCCACCCACCTGGGTGCCCTGCATGCCGGGTGCCACGATCCAGCCTTCGGAGTTGTGGTTGCCGTGCGAGGTCGGTACGTCCTTGGCCCAGATGCCGGGCACCGTGGTGTCCTTCCACCCGGGCGGCGGCCGCAGCCGCTCCTCGGTGTAGGCGACCTGCTTGGGCAGCACCGCTGCCGGGCTGAACGCGTTGAACCCGAACGGCAGATAGTTGAACTTGATCGCGTCCATGATCGGTCCCAGGTACTGCGCGCACAGTTCGGCGGATTCCTGGTAGCCCAGTCGGCTACCGGCCTGGATAGCGCTGCAGATGAACGACATCGGGTTGGCGAACATGTTCATCGCCGGCACCTGCACGACACCACCGTTGGCCGGGTGGTAGATCCCGTTGAGGTTGGACTGCAGCGCCGGCAGCACGTGCAAGACAGTCTCGACGCCGTCCAGGGCGTCGGGCTGAACCAGCGCGGTGGTCACCTCTTCGAGGTTGCTGACGTCGTGGGTCAGCACCGAACCGTTCTTGTCCAGGAAATTGCGCAGCGTCGGCAACAGCTGGTCGACCTGGCGGATGGCCTGCGCCAACTCCTGGTCGGTGTTGGACAGGTTGCCGGTCAGTTGAGCCAGATCACTGTTGAGCGCAACCAGCTGGCGGTCACTGCCATGCAACGCGTTGACGAACAGCGCGAGGCTGCGGACCACCGCGAACATGTCGCCGCGTCCCTCACCCAGCGCCGTCAACGAGGTCGCCAGGCTGTTCAGCGTGGTGTTGATCTGGGCGCCCTTGCCGGACAGGCCGTCGGCGAACGACTCGATGGCATCGCCGATCGGGCCCTTGGGCTGCTCTTTGGTCGGACCGAGATCGTGGATGACCTTGGTGAGGTCCTTACGCAGTTCGTCCCATTCCACCGGCACCTGGGTGCGCTCGAGCGGGATCACCGCGTTGTCTTCCAGCACCGCCCCGCCCTGATACGGCGGCTCCAGGGCAATGTTGCGCGACGCCACCAGGGTGGGGTTGATGATCACCGCATGCGCGTCCTTGGGGACCTTGTACTTGCTCTCGTAGTGGAAGGTCACCTTCATCTTGTCGCCGGCCGGCTCGATCTTGTCGATCGCTCCCACCGGCACACCCATGATCTCCACCCGGTCGCCCGGGTACAGCGCGTTGGCCTGCTCGAACATCGCGACCACCGTGTTGGTGGTCAGCTTGCGGTAGACCTGCCAGCCGATGATGCCGGCGGCCAGCGCCGCCACCACGGCCAGCGCCCCGACAACCGCCGCCGCTCGGGTCAGCCGCGGTAGCCGCAGGTTGTCAAAGATCGTGCTCACGGCCTAGCCTCCCTGTCCCTGGCAGAACAGGACATTCAGACACAAATCGCCACCGGAGACGTGTGGTCCCGGCCCCGCCGGTGCGGGCGGCCCCGGCGGCAGCGGCGGAGGCGGTGGTGCGGCAGCCGGGTTACCCGGACCGGGGCCGGTGCGGGCCCCCGGCGGAGCATCCGCGGGGATGGGCACCGCGACGCCCGGAACGGTGGGCGGCAGCTCACCGGGCAGGGCGGAGCTGTCGACACCCGGCCCCGGTGTCGCGTCCGGGTTGGGCGGCAGCGACAGCACGTCGGGCAGCCCGTATCCGCCCGACGGCGGCGCACCGAACGGAAGCTGCTCGGTCAGCGCGCAGGGCAGCGGAATACCCGGTGTCGGTAGGGCACCCGCCGCGGGCGTGTAGGAGCACGGCGATCCCGGTGCCACGGCCGGTCCCGGATGATCCGGGGTGCCTTCCAGTATCGGCGGGGCCGCCGGCGGCCCACCGTTGGCGTGTCGGGTGCCGTTGGGGTCCGGGAACCGGAACTCGGGCAGCCCGGCGCTGCGCCAGAATTCCTCCGGGTCGATGCCGCGCTTCTTGAACGCCGCATCCACCCAGGGCTGCAGAATCTGGTACGGCAGCAGGTTGACGATCATCACCTTGAAGTACGGACCCGAGGCGACGGCTTCGTTGAGCGCACCGACGAATTTCGCTCCGCGGATGAACGATTCGGCGATGTCGCCCTTGCGCTCGGCCAGCATGTCGCTCAATGTGCGCAACTGTTCGAGCACGTGGTTGAGGTTGGGATTGTCGTTGATGACGTTCTCGACCTGCGCGGCCACCGCCGACACGTTGGACAGCAGGTTGTCGATCGCCCGTCCGCGCTCATTGAACGCGGCCAACAGTGTCTGCGCGTTGACCAGCAGGGCGTTGATCTGTCCGCTGCGGTCCCCGAGCACGCTGGCCACCTGGTTGGCCTGGGCGAGCAGGTGCTTGATCTGATCGTCGCGTTTGCCGATGGTGTCGGAGAACTTGGCGACCCCGTCCAACGCCGCGCTCAGGTGCGGGTAGGTCTGGTTGACGGTCTCGGACAACACATTCAGCGATTGCTTGACGGTGTTGACATCCCATCCACCGGCGTCTTTGGCGAGATCGGCGAACTGGTCGTAGATCTGGTACGGGGTGGTGCTCTGGCCGCGCGGAATGGTTGCGCCCGCGCGCAGTCGCTGGGCGCCGCGCGGCTCGATCTCCAGTACCTTGCGGCCCAGAATGGTGTCCGTGCGGATCTTCAGCCGGCTCTCGGTGCCGATCGTGGTGTTGCCGACCGAGAACTTCGCCAGCACGTGGTCGCCGTCGATGGTGAAGCCCTCCACCTTGCCGACGTCCATGCCCGCGATCCGCACCTTGTCGCCCTCGTGCAGCCCGCCGGTGTTGGCGAACTCCCCGTAGTAGCTCGGCCGCGCGAACAGCATCGGCACGGTGGTGAGGCTTTGGCCGACGCCGACGGCCAGCAGGACGACGATGATGCCCATCAACCCGATTCGGCGCCGGTTGGGCGGTTCCAGTGTTCTCATTTCGGCGTGCACCTACCGGTCGGCTGCTGGGTGAGCAGGACGGTGCGCACCGGACCACCGGGCTGCAGACCGTTCAGCTTCAGCGAGATGTCGCACAGGTAGAAGTTGAAGAAGTCGCCGTAGAGTCCGCCGGAACGCCCGATCGCGCGCATGTCCTCCGGGAACTTGTGGATCTTGCGGTCCAGGTCGTCGCGTTGCTCGACCAGCGGCTGGTTGAAGATTTCCGTGCGGTCGATGGTGTCGTGCAGCAACTGCCGGTTTTCCGACAGCAGCGTCGCCAACGTCCCGGCCGCGTCGCTGATGTGCGCGGTGCCGGCGGCCAGCGGGTCGGCCTTGTTCTTCAGCCCGGTGATCAGCACCTCGAAGTTGTGCACGGTCTGGTCGAACTCCGCGCGATGCCGCACGGTGGTGTCCAGAACCGTGTTGAGGTTGCGGACCACCTCACCGATCGCCTGGTCGCGTTCGGCGAGGTGGGCGGTGAGCTGCGCGGTCTGGTCGAGGATGTCGTTGATGGTGCCGCCCTGCCCCTGGAAGACGGTGATGATCGACGAGGCGATGACGTTGACCTTGTCCGGGTCCAGTGCCTTGAGCACCGGCTTGAACCCGCCGATCAGCGCGTCGAGGTCCAGCGCGGGCTGGGTGTGCGAGGCCGGGATGGCGCCCCCGGGCGGCAGCACCTTGTCGGCACCCTCGCCCTCGCCGCGCTTGAGTTCGACGTAGCGGTTGCCGATCAGGTCGGTGTAGCGGATCTGCGCGGTGGTGGACTGGTAGAGCGGCAACGTGCGGTCGACGTCGAATTCGACCCGCACCCGGTTCCCGCCGTCGACCAGCGACAGCTTCTTGACCTTGCCGACCTCCACCCCGGAGGCCCGAACGAACTGTCCCTGCCGTAATCCGCTGACGCTGGTGAACTCCGCGGAGTAGCTGTTGGTCCGGTCGAAACGCATCTGACCGAAGACCACCACGATGAGCGCGGTGAACAGCAGCAGCACCAACGTGAGGATGCCGAGTCGAACGGCGGTACCGGTGATTTTCATGGGTTGATCGTGTTCTCCCCGACCTGACGGCCCCAGACGTACTCGATTGCCCAGGGCGAACCGACCTCGAGGTGGTTGTAGGGCGCGATGCTGGCGCCGTCATCGACGACCAGGGTGGGCGCGGGCCACAGATCCCGGGTGATCGGCTGCCAGCAGCCGGGTGCGCCGCCCGGTCCGCCGTGCGCGTTCACCCGGCCCAGGTTGTCGGGGTAGACGTAGGGGTTCTGCGCCCCGCCGACCAGACCGAACAGCGCACCGACCTGGGAGGCGATCAGCGGGATCACCATCGGGTTCAGCAGCAGGCCCGCCCCCGACAGCAAGGACGTCTGGGTCCGCAGCGAGTAGTGGTCGGCGCCACCGAACGCGGCGAAGACCTTGGGCGCCACGTCGTGGAAGTTGCGCAGCGTGCAGAAGAACTCCGGGCTGTACTCGTCGAGCAGTTTGGTGGTGGTCACCAGGTCCGACGCGCCGCGCACCAGGTACGGCCCGCCGCGGTTGAAGATGTCGGCGCCGGTGTTGCCGAATCCGACCGCCGACAGCAGCGCCGCGTCTAGGTCGTTTTCGTGCTGGTGCAGGGTCCGGGCCGTGGTGACGGCATTCTTCAACGCGTCCCACAGATCCGGGGAGGCCTCGGAGTACACGTCGCCCAGCGCCGACAGCTGCTGGACGTCGTGGCGGAACTGCCCCATCCGGGGGTTGACGTTGTCCAGGATGTTGTTGGCGTTGACCAGCGACGCGCCGAACTTGTCGCCCAGCCCGGTGAGTGCCTCTGCCGCCGCACTCAGCGTCAGGTTCAGCTTGACCGGATCGACCTTCTCGGAGATCTGGGTGATGGTCTGGAACAGCGTGTTGAACTCGGTGGTGACCGACCTGGCGTCGATCACGTCCGTAGACGCGATTCGCTTGGCGCTGGGCGCGGTGTCGGTCGGCGCCGTCAGAGCGACGTACTTGTTGCCGAACACGGTGGTGGCCTCGATGTTGGCCACCACATTCGCCGGAATCAGTTTGATGTACTTGGGCTGCACATTGAGCTTGAACTCAGCCTCCGGCTGGCCGTCGCGCCGCACCTCTTCGATGCTGGCGACCCGGCCGATCTCGACCCCGTTGTAGGTGACCGGCGCTCCCGGGTCCATCACCAGGCCGGCCCGGCCGGACCGCATCGTCAACTGCTTCTCCGAGGTGAAGCCGCCGCGGAACTGCACGTAGACCACGCCGACCAGGACCACCAGCAGCACCATCGACACCACCGCCGCGGTCTTGTACGGCGGCGCTGAGATCTTGTTCATCTTCGCTGTCATGGCGTCACATCGTCAGGTTGAAGTTGGGGTTGGTGCCGTACAGCGCCAACTCGGCGAGCAGAACCACGACCTGCACCGAGACCAGGGAGAACCGCATGGATCGGCCGACCGCCTCACCGACGCCGACCGGCCCGCCGCTGGCGTTGAAGCCGTAGTAGCAGTGCGTCACCATCACCACCACCGCGATGACGATGATCTCGGCGAACGACCAGAACACGTCGTCGGGCCGCAGGAAGGTCCGGAAGTAGTGGTCGTAGGTGCCCGACGCCTGCCCGTACAGCAGCGTGGTGACCAGCTGCGGGGACATGAACGACATCAGCATCGCGGTCGCATACAGCGGGACGATCACCACCAGCCCGGCGATCACCCGCGTCGAGGTCAGGTACGCGATCGACTTGATGCCCATCACTTCCAGCGCGTCGATCTCCTCGGAGATGCGCATGGCGCCCAGCTCCGCGGTGGCGCCGGCACCGACGGTCGCGGCCAGCGCGATGCCGGTCACGACCGGGGCGGCCAGGCGCACGTTGATCAGCGCGGCGAAGAATCCGGTGAAGACGTCGACCCCGATGTAGCCCAGTGACGCGAAGCCCTGAATGGCGACCAGCGACGCGCCGGACAGGGTGACGAACGCGACGATCGCGACGGTGCCGCCGACGACGGCCATCGCGCCGGCGCCCATCCCGATCTCGGCGACCAGCCGCAACGTTTCCTTGCGGTAGCGGCGCAGCGCCCACCCGGTCTGGCCGATGCTGACGACCGCGAACCAGGCCAGCTTCCCGATCCGCTCGAGCGCCCGGCCCACCATTCCGGGGTAGGCCTCGACGAAGGCGACCGCCCGCGGGAAGCGGGCGCGGACAACGGCACTCGTCGACATATCAGCGTCCCGTCCCGAACCGCACACCGATGGTGGTCAGCACCACGTTGACCGCGTACAGCGCGACGACGCACAGCACCACGGTCTCGTTGACGGCGGTGCCCAGGCCTTTGGATCCGCCGCGCACCGTCAGTCCGCGGTAGCAGCCCACCAGTCCGGCGATCAGGCCGAAGGCCGCGGCCTTGACGGTCGCGATGATGACCTCGGGGAGCCCGGTGATCAGGGTCAGCGAGCTGAGGTAGGCGCCACCGGACACGTTCTGCAGGTAGACACCGAAGATGAATCCGCCGACCAGCCCCACGATGATCACCAGCGCGTTGAGCAGGGTGGCAACCAGGGTTGCGGCCAGCACCCGCGGCACCACCAGGCGGTGGATCGGGTCGATGCCGAGCACTTCCATCGCGTCGATCTCTTCGCGGATGGTGCGCGCACCCAGGTCTGCGCAGATGGCGGTCGAGCCGGCGCCGGCGACCACCAGCACGGTGGTCAGCGGGCCCAGCTGGGTGACCGCGCCGATGGCCGCACCGGCCCCGGAGATGTCGGAGGCGCCGATCTGCCCCAACAGGATGTTGAGCGTGAAGATCAGCAGCACCGTCAGCGGGATCGACACCGCGATGGTCGGCATGATCGCCACCCGCATCACGAACCAGCACATCAAGATGAACTCGCGCCACTGGAATGGCGGACGGAACAGTGCCTTGCCGATCAGCACGCACATCCGGAAAAAACCGCCGACCATGGTCAGCGGCGGCCCCAGCTTGTCGCGGACGGCGTCAGCCAGGCTCGTTCCCGCCGGCGCCGTCACCGCTGTCCCCCAAGGACAACCCCCGCGGTGACGCCGGAGATCGTTCGGTGGTGTCGCACGCCTCCTCCTTGCCCATCCCCAGGTGTGTGACCGCCGTCTCGTTACTCGCGAGTTCGTAAGTGAGACCACAGGACTGTACCCGATGGTTTAGCGCGTGCGGGGAGCATCCACAAGATTGCAACCTTTATCCAGGTCAGCCCCAACTTATCTGTCTTTTTTCCAATCACTCCAGGTCAACTGTTATGTCAACTTGTAAATCTATTTGACACTCAACCGATTTCCGGAGCCGTCGACGACCCGGCAGCCCCATAACGAACGCGCAGTTCGGTCTTGAGCACCTTGCCCGCCGGGTTACGAGGGAGCGCGTCGACGATTTCCAGCCCCTTGGGGTGCTTGTAGCGGGCGAGGCGTTCGGTGAGGAACTCGTCGAGTCCGTCCAGGGTCAGCCCCTGATCGGTGACCGCGGCGACCGCGATCGGCACCTCACCCCATTTCTGGTGCGCTCTGCCGATCACCGCTACTTCCACGATTCCGGGATGGCTGGCGAGCACGTTCTCCACTTCGGCGCAGTAGATGTTCTCCCCGCCGGAGATGATCATGTCCTTCTTGCGGTCGACCACCCAGATGTAGCCGTCCTCATCCACCCGGACCAGGTCCCCGGAGTGAAACCAGCCCCCGGCGAACGCTTCCGCGGTGGCCTGCGGGTTGTTCCAGTAGCCGCTCATCAACGTCGGTGCGCGGTAGACGATCTCCCCCACCTCACCGACCGGCACGTCGTTCATGTCCTCATCGACAACGCGGGCGGCCACCGTCGGGATCACCTTGCCGACCGAACCGCGCTTCCTGATCGCGTCCTCGCCGAGCAGCATGCAGGTCACCGGGGACATCTCGGTCTGACCGAACGCCGCCAGGATCTGGGTGCCGGGGAACGTCTCCGACATCTGCCGCAGCAGGGTGTCCGATGCCGGGGCGGCACCCCACGACATGGTCCGCAGCCGGATGTCGCGCGGGTTGGCCTGCTGGGCGGCGCACACCGCCTGCCACTGGGCGGGCACCAGGAAGATGCCGGTGACCTTTTCGGCGGCCAGCACGTCGAGTAACTGGCCGGGGTCGAAGGCGCCCAGCGGATGGATGACGGTCGGAATACCCAGCAACAGCCCCGGGAACAGGTTGCCGACCCCGGCGATGTGGAAAAACGGCACCCCGATGAACGCGACGTCTCCGCTGCCCGTTCCGGCGGTGTAGATCGCCGTCATCGTCTGTCCGGTCAGGTTGGTGTGGGTGAGCACCGCACCCTTGGGGCGTCCGGTGGTACCCGAGGTGTACATGATCAGCGCCGGCGAATCATTGGGGACGTCGACCGGTTCGACCGGGTCGCCGGGTTCGGCGAGCAGGTCCTCATAGCCCAGCACACCGTCTTCGGTGGCCCCGCCGGCCACGACGATCTGGCTCAGCGGCGGGGCGATCTCGCGCACGGCGGCGGCCACCGGCGCCAGCACCGGCTCGGTGATCAGCAACCGCGCCTCACAATCGTCGACCAGGAAGCCGATCTCCGGCGGGGTCAGCCGGAAGTTCACCGGTACCGCGATGGCTCCGATCATGTTGGCGGCCAGCACCGATTCGACGAACTCGGTGCGGTTGAGCATCAGGATCATCACCCGGTCGCCGAAGCCCACCCCGCGGCGACCGAGCGCACCGGCCAGCGCCTCCACCCGGCGGTGCAGCTCCGCCCAGGTCACGGTGTTGCCCATGAACCTCAGGGCCGGCAGGTCCGGCTGCATCAGGGCGTGCCGCTCGAGTTGGTTGACCCAGTTCTGTCGTCGCGCCCGGTAGGGCTGCTCGGTGGCGGTGTGCGGGGCAATGGCGTCTGCGGTCAACGTGCGCCCTTTCCTAACTAGCTGAAGCCGTTACAGCAGAAGTTGATATTTGATCAAATTTGGTGTTGCCTGGGTCACGTTATGGTGCTGGCAGCCCGAATACAAGCCCAGCCGGCCGGCGTGCGCCGCGCCCAGCTGTCCGACGAGGTCGCCGGTCATCTGCGCGCCGCGATCATGTCGGGCACGCTGCGCCCGGGGACGTTCATCCGGCTCGATGAAACCGCCGCGCAACTGTCCGTCAGCGCTACCCCGGTGCGCGAAGCGCTGCTGAAGCTTCGCGGCGAGGGCATGGTGCGGCTGGAGCCGAACCGCGGCCACGTGGTGCTGCCGCTCACCCGCCAAGACATCGACGACATTTTCTGGCTGCAGTGCACCATCGCCCGAGAGTTGGCGACCGATGCCGCCGAGCGCATCGCCGACACCCAGATCGAGGAACTCGAGGGCATCACCGACGCGCTGGCGGCCGCCGTCGGCTCCACCGACACCGAGGCGATCGCGCGGATCGAGTTCGCCTTCCACCGGGTGTTCAACCTGGCCAGCGGCCGGATCAAGTTGGCGTGGTTCCTGTTGCACGCCGCCCGCTACATGCCGGCCCTGGTCTATGCCGGCGACCCGGACTGGGGTGCGGCCGCGGTGCACAATCACCGCGAGTTGATCGCGGCGCTGCGCCGCCGCGACACCGCCGCGGTGGTCGAACACACCTGCTGGCAGTTCAGCGACGGTGCCCGTCGGCTGACCGCGAAGTTGGAGCGCAGCGGCATCTGGCGTTAGCCCACCTTCCCGCCGAGCAGACACAAATGTGCCCATTTCCTGGGGAAATAGGGCACATTTGTGTCTGCTCGCGCGGGGTTACCGGGCCAGCTCCTCGGCGCGCTCCTTGAGCTTGCCCGCCAGATGGTCCAGCGCGTCGTTGACCATCTTCTTGACCATCGGCTTGGGGACCGGCATGTGGGTGTCGACGTCCATGTCGACGGTCAGCAGCGAGGTGGGCCCCATCTCCACGACCGAGAACAACTGCTCCTGCTTGCTGAACAGGTCACCCTGCTGCATGACGGTCTGGATCTGGGTGGGCGACGGGTAGTAGACCGCCTGGATGTAGCTGCCGTCGAAGCCGGACACCGACGCGTCCAGCCGCAGCTGGCTGGGCCGGCCGTCGTCGTAGCGGGCCAGCACCCACAGGCCTTTGATCTCCTCGTTCCACTGCGGGTACGCCTCGAAGTCGGCGACGATGGCCATGATCGAGGCCGCGTCGGCAGCGACCTCGACGGTCTTGCTCACGATCGGCATGGGCGAAGCATATCGACACTGGTTCAGACGCACGCGCCAGCAAGCAGCTCCCGGATGGCGTCGGGAATCGGGACCGGCCGCCGGCTTTCCCGGTCGACGTAGACGTGCACCCAGTGCCCGACCGCCGCGACCGGTTGGTCGCCGTCGCCGACCCGGAACACCGCGAGCCGGTAGGTCACGCTGCTGCGCCCCAACCGGGTAACGGCCAGCCCGACCGCCAGCGGATCGGGGAACGCCAGTTCGGCGAAGTAGCGGCAGCCCGATTCGGCGACGACACCCAACTCGGGGATGGCCAACGGGTCGACGCCGGTGCGGGTGTTGATCCAGCCGTTGATCGCGGTGTCGAAAAGCTGGTAGTACACGGCGTTGTTGAGATGGCCGAACATGTCATTGTCGGCCCAGCGGGTCCCGACCGGCCAGTGCACCGGAAAGTCGCGGCTGGTCAGCTTCTCCGGCGTGTCGGTCATGGTTGTATTCCAGCATGCGCATACGCGGAGCCGTGCTGGAGCGGATCGGATCACCCCGGCCCTACGCCGATTCCCGACCGCTGCAGGTGACCGACCTGGAGTTGGCGCCCCCCGGACCCGGCGAGGTGCTGGTCGGTATCGAGGCCGCCGGCGTGTGCCATTCGGATCTGTCGGTGGTCGACGGCAACCGGGTGCGGCCGGTGCCGATGCTGCTGGGTCATGAGGCCGCCGGGATCATCGAGCAGGTCGGCGACGGGGCCGGGTTGGCGCCCGGCCAGCGGGTGGTGATGGCGTTCCTGCCGCGGTGCGGTCAGTGCGCCGGATGCGCCACCGAGGGTTTGACGCCGTGTGAACCGGGCAGCCTCGCCAACGGCGCCGGGACCCTGCTGGGCGGCGGCATCCGGCTGTCGCGGGCCGGCGAGCCGGTCTATCACCATCTCGGCGTATCCGGCTTCGCCACCCACACCGTGGTCAATGCGGCCAGCGCGGTGCCGGTTGCTGACGATGTCCCGCCCGCGGTCGCGGCGCTGCTGGGCTGCGCGGTGCTGACCGGCGGCGGGGCGGTGCTCAACGTCGGCCGGCCGCAGCCGGGGCAGACGGTTGTGGTGGTGGGCCTGGGTGGAGTCGGGATGGCGGCGGCGCTGACCGCACTTGCCCACGACGACGTGCGAGTGATCGCGATCGACCGGATTCCCGAGAAGCTCGCGGCCGCAACCGGTCTCGGTGTGCATGAGGCCTACACGCCAGAGCAGGCGATCGAGGGCGGGATCAAGGCACCGGTGGTCATCGAGGCGGCCGGGCATCCGGCCGCGTTGCAGGCCGCCATCGAGTTGACCGCTCCGGGAGGACGCACCGTCACGGTCGGTCTACCGCCGCCGGACGCACGGATCAGTGTGTCGCCGTTGGGTTTTGTCGCCGAAGGGCGGTCGTTGATCGGCAGCTATCTCGGATCGGCGGTGCCCGCCCGCGATATTCCGCGGTTCGTCGCGCTGTGGCGTTCGGGCCGGCTTCCGGTGGAATCGCTGGTGTCGTCGACGATCGGTTTGGACGACATCAATGTGGCGATGGACCGGCTGGCCGACGGCGCCGTGGTGCGCCAGCTGATCATCCCGTAGCGGCTCATCCCATAGCGGTCGCCGAGACGGAATTTCCCGACGCGACATGCCGGCTCAACGTCGTCAGGTTCCGGCTCGGCGAGGGGCACTGAACGCGCGGAGCACCGCCTCGCCCTGCAGCGCGAACAACTGCTGGGACACCTCCCAATCGGGCAGCAGCAGATCGAATCCGTGGCAGGTGCCGGCGAACAGGTGCAACTCGGTGGGAACACCCGCATCCAGCAGTCGGCGGGCATAGGCCAGCGCCTCATCCCGCAGCGGGTCGATCTGCGCGCAGCTGATGAATGCGGCGGGCGCACCGGCCAACGTCTCCCGCCGTCCGGGGACGGCCTGCGCGCACGGCGCGGTCGCCCCGAGGTAATAGCCCCACATCAATTCCGCTGCCACACCGTCGAATCCGACGCTGTCGGAAAAGTGTTCTTTCGATTCGGAGCCGCGGTCATCGAGGACCGGCTGGTGCAGCAGCTGCAGCACGACCGGCGGCGCCTCCCCCTCGCCAGCCCGGTGCGCCAGACCGGCGGCCAGCGCGCCGCCCGCGCTGCTGCCGGCGACCGCCAGCCGGGTTGCGTCGATATCGAGGCCGGCGGCGTTGTCCGCCACCCATCTCAGCGCGGTCGAGGCGTCGTCGAAGGCGGCCGGGTACGGGTGCTCGGGGGCCAGCCGGTAGTCGACGGACACCACCGTGCATCGGCCGCGGCGGGCCAGCTCGACACACTGCCGATGGTCGGTGTCGAGGTTGCCCAGCACGAACGCCCCGGCGTGGCAGTAGATCACCGCCGGTGCCGCGGATCCGCCGCCGCGATAGATGCGCACCGGCACCCCGGCCGCGTCGGCCGGGGTGATGGCCACCCCGCTGGTATCGGTGTGCTCGGCCGCGATGCGTCGCCGCTGGTTCAGCGACTCACGCGTCGGGCCGATCAGTTCGGCGGCCAGGTCGGTCCGCACCGCTTCCGACAATGCCGGGTGCAGTGCGTTCATCGGATCTGCAGACATTGCCCGCCGTCGACGACCAGTTCTGATCCGGTGATGAACGACGCCTGATCGGAGACCAGGAACGCGACGGCGTCGGCGACTTCGGAGGGTTCACCCAGCCGGCCCGAAACCAGGGTCGCCGCCAGCCGTTGCTGGGTGGGGGTGTCGAGCATCGGGGTGGCGATCGGTCCCGGGAACACGGCGTTGACCCGAATGCCGGAGCCGGCGAGTTCGGCGGCGACGGTCTGGGTCAGGCCGCGCAGCGCCCACTTGGATGATCCGTAGGCGCTGTGTTGCGGGAAGGGCCGGATCGCGCCGGTGCTGCAGGTGTTCACGATCGCGGCGCCGTCGGCGGACCGCAGCCGCGGCAGACACGCGCGGATTCCCAGGAATGCACCGAAACAGTTGACCCGCCATGCTGTTTCGAATCCGGCGGCGCTCTCCTCGGCAACCGACGCCCGGTGCAGGACGCCGGCGTTGTTGACCAGCGTGGTCAACCCGCCGAACCGGGCGACCACCTGGTTGACCGCCTGGTCCCAGCCCGGCTCCGACGTCACGTCCAGCCCGATGCCGATCACCGCGTCGTCGTCGAGTTCACCGACGGCGGCGTCGACGTCGCAGGCCGCTACCGCGAACCCGTCGGCACGCAGCCGTTGCACGATGGCCCGGCCCTGGCCGCCGGCCGCTCCGGTGACCAGGGCGACGCGGCGCGGCGCGTTCAGTTGGGGCCCCTCGCCGCGTTCAGGTGCGCGGCGGCGCCGGTGCGCAGGGCCAGGGATTCGGCGGCCAGCGTGATCATCTGGTAGCCGAGCCCGGCCAGCGCGCGGCCGACCTCGCCGTCGCCGGCGTGAATGCCGGTGATCAGGCCGGCCGCGGCGGCGGCGCGGTGAATCGTGGTCATCGCGTCACGCATCGCCGGGTGGCGGGTGCACTGGGCAATGTCGATGCCGAGCGAGATGGCCAGATCGACGGGGCCGACGTAGACACCCGCCAGCCCGGGCACCGCGCAGATCCGCTCGACGTCGGCCAGCGCGGCAGCGGTTTCGATCATCGCGAACACGTCGGCCCGGGATTCCAGGCCGGCGAGGTCGCGGCCCATGCCGGCGCGCAGCGGACCGAAGCTGCGGATGCCGTTCGGCGGGTAGCGGCTGGCGGCGACGGCAGCCGCGGCCTGGTCGGCCGAGTCCACCATCGCGATGATCACCGCGTCGGCTCCGGCGTCGAGCACCCGGCCGATCGCGGCGGGATCGGCCGACGGTAGCCGCACCGCCGTCGCGATCGGCAGCGACTCGATCCGACGCAGCAGGCTCGCAACGTCGGCGTCGTCCAAATAGCCGTGCTGGGTGTCGAATCCGAGGTAGTCGTAGCCGGCGCGGGCGAACTCATCGGGCCCCAGCAGGGTGGGCCCGGTGATCCAGCCGCCCCACACCGGGGCGCCACGACCCAGCGCCGACGTCAACGCCGACGTCATGCCAGGATCGCGATCTTGACGCGCCGGGGGTCCGGGCGGCTGGCGAGCTCGAAGGCGTCCTGGGCGTCGTCGACACCGAACACGTGGGTGACGTAGTTGCCCAGTAGCTGCGGATGGTCCGCGACGAAGGCGTTCGCCCGCTCGAGCACGCGCCGGCGATCCAGCGTCACACCTGATTTCAGGGTGAGATTGTTGCGCAGCATGGTTCGCATGCTAATCGGATAGCTGTCGTCATCGGCGACACCGAAGTAGAAGACGGTGCCGCAAGGTGCCACCGCCTCGATCGCATGCGCCAGTGTCGCGACCTGGTGCCCCACCGCTTCGATGACGATGTCGGGGCGCCGCGACGGATCCAGGTGCTGCAGCCACCGGTCGCTGGTCGCGTGCACACTGTCATCGACGCCGAACAGCGGCCCGATGCCGCCGCGGCCCACCGGGTCGACACCGATGACGTGGGCTGCGCCGGCCGCCTTGGCCGCATAGCCGAACAGCAGGCCGATGGACCCTTGTCCGATGATCGCCACCCGGCGCCCGGCCAGGTCGGGCAGCTGTTCGAGCGCATACAGCACGCAGGCCAGCGGCTGCAGCGCCACCGCGTGCTGCGGCGGCAGCGCCGGCGCGAACGGCGCCAGCCCGTCACCGTCGCTGATGACCTGCGCCATCAGGCCGTCGAACCCGGACGCCCAGCCGACGACACGGTCACCGATGCGGTGCTGTGGATGCCTGCTGGCGAGCACCTCTCCGACGATCTCGTGGATGGGGAATCCGAGCTTTTCCGCGGCGCTGGCCCCGGTGTCGCCGGGCAGCCTGCCCTGGGCGCCCCGAAACGGCGGCAGGTCGCTGCCGCACACGCCGGCCGCCAGGAAGCGCAGCAGCACCTGGCCGTCACGCAGCCCATCCCCGCAGGGCGCCGGCACCTCGGTGCGTTCGAATTGGTACGGCGCGACGAGTCGGTACGCCCACACGCTCAGACCTCCACCGGAATGTTGTTCCAGCCCCACTGGAAGCTCGACGGCAGCCGGGTGGCGGACTCTTCGACGATCCGGTAGTCGCTCACCCGGCGCAGCCATTCCTGTACCAGGACAGTGACTTCGAGGCGGGCCAGGTGATACCCGATGCAGAAGTGCTGGCCGCGACCGAAGGCCAGCGACCGCTTGACCGGCCGGTCCCAGCGGAACTCGTCGGGTTCGGGGTATTCCCGTTCGTCACGGCTCGCCGAGGCCAGCAGGGTCAGGATGCGCTGACCGGGCTCGATAGTGGTGTCGTGCATGGTGAACGGTTTGCGCACGGTTCGGGCGAACCATTGCGCGGGTGCGCAGTAGCGGATCATCTCCTCGCGCACGACGCCGGCGGCGGTGTCGATCTGCGCGCGGACCGCAGCCAGTTGGTCTGGCCGCCGGGACAGTTCCCACAACCCGTGAGCGACGATCTTGGGCACGGTTTCGGTGCCGCCGATGAAGATGCACAGCAGTTGGGTTGCCGCTTCGACATCGTCGAGGGGGCTGTCGTCGGGGAGCCGGAACTCGATCATGCCGTCGACGATGGTCAGCTCACCGTTGCTGCGGCCGGTGCGGCGGCGCTGCACGGACGGAATGAGGTATTCCAGATAGTTCGGCCGCGCCGCCGCGGTGTCGACGCCGCTACCGGGTTCGGCCAGACTGCCGGCGTTCACCGCCGCGAGTACCTCGGAGGCGAATTCGGCTGGGATACCCAGTAATTCGCATACCACAGTGGCGACCACGATGCCGCCGTAGTCCTGGGTCAGGTCGAAGCCGCCCTGCGGCAACAGCAGGTCGAGGCGTTCGTTGGCCAGCTCGCGGACCCGGGTTTCCCAGTCGGCGACGGTCCGCGGCCGAAACGCCGGCGACTGCAGCCGGCGGACGTCGTCGTAGATCGGCGAGTCGAAGACGGCGTGGAACGGCATCGGATGCCAGGGCGGATCGGGCACCGGGCCGCGGTTGTGCTGCGCCAGCACGCTGGCCGCCGGCAGGGTGCCCTCGGTCGCGACGAACGTTCCGTCGTTGACCGCCAGCACATCCCAGATGTCGTTGAACCGGGAGACGGCGAAGGTGTCCCACTGCGGCATGTAGTACAGCGGGTGTTGATCGCGCAGGATCCGGTAGTACGGCAGCGGGTCGGCCATCACCGCGGCGTCGAACGGGTCGTACGAGAAGCCGGTCATTGCAGGGGCGAGGGTGGCAGGGCCTGCAGAATCGAGTCCTCCCAACCGTCGCGTAGCGCCGGCGCCACGCTCATCCAGGTGACGATCTCGGCGGGCGGGCTGTCCTTCCAGGACGGGTAGTGCTCGGCGAAGCAGTCCCAGCCGCCGTCCAGCGCCCAGTAGTGAATGACCTCGTTGAATCGGAAGGTGGTGATGAACGAGCCCAGCCATCGCTTGCCGGTGCGCTCGGACCAGGGGACGTAGAGTCGCTCCAGCTCGCGGATGTAGTCGTCCTGGCGGCCCGGCTTGGTCTCCATGATCTCTTGAATCACCACCGACGCGTCGAAGCCGGCTTCCCGCAGCTCGGCCAGCGGCTTGTTGTGCCGGCCGGCGTACATGATCCGCCCCTCCCCCGTTGCCCCGATCCCGGTGAGGAAGGCCGCCCAGTCGGCGGCAACCGCCTGGTGGCTGCCGCCGGCGGCTTGCGCGGCGCCGATACGGGCGTAATCGGCGAACGCGTCGATCTCCCAGATGATCGTGGCCTGCGGCCAGTGCCCGTTGTAGCGGCTGGTCTCCCAGAGGGCGAACAACCGGGCGCCGAGCTGCTCCATCATCGGCTGATACAACTCGGTGAACGCTTGGGTGAACTGCGCGCCGGAGCCGCGGCCCAGCTCGATCGTTTCGTGCAAGTACAGCAGGGCGTGGCTGTAGTACTTCTTCATCGCCTGCCCTACCGCGCGACCGGCACGAGATCGGAATCGGTCGACGCGTGCAGCCGCAGGTCGGTCAGAAACGACTCACGGGAATCAGGCATGCCCGGTGCGGATCCGGCAGCCAGCAACGCCTGCTTCTTGAACACCACCGCGGCGGCGCTGAGCGGATGCTGGACTCCGTGGACGGCGCGCGCGACGGGCATCGGCCAGTTGTCGCCCCACAGCGTGGCGCCGACCAGCGGATTGTTCAGCGCAGCGGACACCACCTCGCGGATCACCCCGTCGTGGGCGAATGCTGTTGCGCTGGCTGCTAATTCGTGCCCGCCGACCTGCCGGGCCAGCTCCTGCGGGTCCAGCCGCCGGGCCGCCACACCCAGGATGTTCAGGGGTCGCGCGTCGCGCAGGTCCGGTACGAACACGTTGACCCGCCAACCGGCCGTCGCACGGTCGTAGAGCCACCCTCCGGCGTAGGCCACCACGTCGACGATGCTGGCCGCCACGACATCGAGTCGGTAGCCGACGTCGGTGGACCCGTCCCGCACATCCTCGTCGCTCATCGCAGCACCCTCAACACGCTCCCAGCGTGACATTTTTAGTTGATTCTGTAAAGCCTGTGTTGGATCACGCGGAGGGCTCACGACGCGATCTCAGTTCGGTGAGGACTTCCTCGGTGTGTTCCCCGAGGTTCGGGGCGCGCCAGCGCGGTGCGGCGGGGGTGCCGTGGAAGTCGGCCGGTGAGGCGATCATCGGGAGCGTCGATTCACCGTCGGGCACATAGACGATGCCGCCCGCGGCGTGGAACTGTTCGTCGGCGAGGACGTCCTCCAGGGTGTTGATCGGCGACCAGAAGAAGTCGGTTTCGCCGGCAAAGACTTCCGCCCACTCGGCCAGGGGCTTGCCCGCGAAGATCTCGTCGAGTTCGGCGATCAGGGCGACGGCGTTGTTCGCGCGTTCGCGCGGATCGGCATAACGCGTCAGCCAGTCCGGGCGCTCCACCGCCCGGCACAACGCCGGCCAATGCCGGCTGGGGTCCAGCCCGACGATCCAGAACCGCCGTCCGTCGGCCGCGGTGTAGTTGTTCATGCAGGGGTTGCCCATCGATTCACGCTGGCCGATCGCGATGGGATTGCCGGTGAGGACAAAGGTGTTCAGGTCGAAGCTGACCGTGTAGGCACCCTGCCGGTACAGCGAGGTGGTGACCAGTTGTCCCGCGCCGGTGCGGGTGCGGGCGAGCAGCGCCGCACAGATGCCGGCCACCAGGGTCATGCCGGCCGAATGGTCACCCATGCCCCCGCGCTGAAACGGCGGCGAGTCCCCCGGCCGGCTGAGCAGATGCGCCAGGCCGGCCCGCGCCCAGAAGGCGGCCACGTCGTAGGCGGCGCGGTCGGCATCCGGGCCGGTCTCGCCGTAGCCGGTGATCAGCCCGTAGACCAGGCCGGGGTTGCCGGCCGCCAACGCGTCGTAGTCCAACCCGAGGCGACGCAGGGCGCCCGGCCGGATATTGGTGAGGAACACGTCCGCGGCGGCGATCAGTTCGAACGCGGCAGCGCGCCCGTCGTCGGTGGCCAGGTCGAGCACAACGCTGCGCTTGGACCGGTTGTCCATCTCGAAAGGCGGGTTGATGTCGGGGCCGGTGCCGATCATCCGGCCGAACATGCGGGCCGGATCGCCGGTGGGCGGCTCGATCTTGATGACGTCAGCGCCCCAGTCGGCGAGAATTCCGCCGGCCGCCGGGGCAGCGACCCACACCCCCAACTCGACGACCCTGATGCCCGCTACCGGTCCCACCATGCTGGCACCCAATCACGGGCCGCCGATCCGGCGGAAGAGTGTTTACAACATCGAATTGATCTGTAACGTGTGGGGACGACATCAAGACATATCGACCGTGATCTGTAAGGCTTGAGCAGTGGACCAGCACCTTGCCCCGGGGCAACACTCCTCGACCGTCGACGACGACGGGTCGACCAAGCACCGCATCCTGGTTGCCACCGCCGAAGCGTTGAGCCGAAGTGGCCAGACCAAACTCAGCCTTTCCGAAGTCGCGCTGCAGGCCGGTGTTTCGCGCCCGACGCTGTACCGCTGGTTCGCCTCCAAGGAAGAATTGCTCGAGGCGTTCGGCGCCTTCGAGCGAAACAGTTTCGACAACGGCATCGGCAGGGCCACCGCCGGGCTGCGCGGCACCGCCAAGCTCGACGCGGCGCTGCGGTTCATCGTGGAGTACCAGCATTCCTACTCGGGGGTGCGGCTGGTCGACATCGAACCCGAGGTGGTGATCGCGCAGCTGTCGCACATCATCCCGGTGATGCGCGCACGGCTGCAACGGCTGCTGCCCGGCCCGAACGGCGCAGTCAAGGCGGCTACCGCGATCCGGGTGGCCGTGTCGCACTACATCGTGCGCAGCGACGACGACGACCAGTTCCTGGCGCAGCTGCGGCACGCGGTGGGGCTCAGGGCATCCGACGCCGACTGAGCAGACCTGGCTTGGGGCCGGCGGCGCGGGGGCGCGCCAGCTATCTGCGCCGAGATTGACGTAAGCGTGGTCGCCACTCGACTTTTAACCCGCCGGCGTCGATCTCGGCGATGAGCCGTGGCAGTTGGCCACAGAACCCTCAGCCGCGACCCAGCCCCAGGGCATGCCGGGCGATCATGTTGCGGAACACGTCCACGGTGCCACCGTAAATGCCGGTCGGCAGCGCCAGCCGGTACACGTACTCCGCACGGCCGTCGTCGGCCGCACCGGCGGCGTCGGTCGGCAAGCTCGACGCCGTGCCGAGGATGTCCATCAGTTCCGGCGCCATCTCGCGCATCGTCTGGGCGATCGCGACCCGGCCGAACATCTCCGGTGTGCTCAGCGCCGCCTCCGTCCGGGCGACACCGCGTCCCAACCGCCACAAGGCGGCGCCGTCGTTGCCGACGCGTCCGGCGGCCGTGTCCACCGCTTCGGCCAGCAACAACGCATGTTCGGTCATCACCGAGATCTTCTGCAGGCCTGCGGTATCGCGCTGCACCGTGCCGTGCTCGACGTCCAGCGCCGCCCGCAGGATGGTCCAGCCCCCGTTGACCGGGCCGATCCGGTATCGGTCGTCGACCCGCACATCGCTGTAGTACACGATGTTGGTGCGGTCGCCGTCGACGGTGCGGATGCCCTGGATTTCGATGCCCGGCGTGTTCAGCGGCACCAGGAACATCGTCAGGCTCTGATGCTTGGGCGCATCCGGGTCGGTGTTGGTCAGCAGGAAGACATACCGGCTGTGCTGGGCGTTCGAGGTGAACATCTTCGAGCCGCTGATAATCCAGCTAGATCCATCCGCATCCCGCACCGCGCGCGTCTTGCAGGTCGCCACATCCGAACCGCCTTCGGGTTCGGTGTAGCCCAGACACAGCCGAACCTCGCCGGACAGCACACCGGGCAGCACCTCGTCCGCCAGCTCCGGCGATCCGAACTGGGTCACCGTGCGCGCGACCATCGCCGTCGTTCCCCAGTGGAACCACGGCGTGTGCGCCCGACCCACCTCCAGCTCGAAGATCCGCCGCCGCACCGCGGAGAAGCCGCCTTCGGCTTCGGTACGCCAGTCGTCGGCCAGGTAGCCGTGCGCCCCCAACGCCAGATGCACGCCCTCATCGAAGTTGTCGCCGGTCTCCCGGTCGCGCCGGATGACTTCCGGTGTCACCTCGGCGTGCAGGAAGTCCCGCAGTTCGTCGAGGAAGACCTGGTCGGCGTCGCGTAGCTCGACCCGGGCGAAGTCCATTCCACGAGCTTTACAGATCACGATATCCATGTAAAGGCGCGAGCGGCGCTAGACTGGCCGCCATGACGCTGGTCGCCGGCCGCGGCCCCCTCAGTTCAGATCCGGCGGGGTGGTATTCCTCCCCGTTGCCCGCCGACCTGGTGTACACCGAGCCGCACCCACGGCGAGTCCAAGCCATCCGCGACGGCCACACGGTCATCGACACCGATCAGGTGCTGCTGGTGCACCGCCGCGACCGACCGTTGAGCTATGCCTTCCCGGCCCGCGAAGTGCGCGGGCTGCCCAGCCAACCCGAGCCGACCGCGCCCGGCTACGTCGTCGTGCCCTGGGATGCGGTCGACAGCTGGTTCGAGGAGGGACGCCGGCTGGTGCACTACCCACCCAATCCCTATCACCGCGTCGACTGCCGGCCAACCGGTCGCCGGCTGCGGGTCAGCGTCGGCGACGTCGCTCTGGTGGACACCGAGACCACCACCATTGTGTTCGAGACCGGTTTGCCGCCACGGCTTTACGTCGATCCGGCCCTGGCGCGAACCGACCTGCTACACCGCACCGACACCTCGACCTACTGCAATTACAAGGGCGCCGCGACCTACTGGGCGGCGACCATCGGCGACACCGTCACCGACGACGTGGCCTGGAGCTACGACGATCCGCTGCCGGAAAGCCTGCCGATCAAGGGTTTTCTGAGCTTCGACCCGGCGAAGGTCACCGTCGACGCCGACCTGCCGCCGCGAGTGTGAACACACGGCGAGAAGACGCGCGAAAGCGCGCCGTGGCTTCACACTCGGCGAAACAACGCGAATCCGTTCAGAACCGTGAATGCGCGGCGATCGCGGCGTCGCTGGTGCGCAGCGGCCGGATCAGCGCGTCCTGGGCGAACGAGGCGATCAGCTCTCCCGCCTCGGTGTGCACCGTCCCCCGCACGTAGGACATGCCGGCCCCCACCTGGGTGCTGTCGTGGGAGTACAGCAGCCAGCCGTCCCAGGACACCGGTTCGTGGAAGCTGACGGTGATCGTCATCGGTGCGGTGGACACCGTCAGATGCGCCTGGCTGGTGCCGATCCCGGCATGTGCCCGCATCGTCGTCGAAATCCCCAGGTGCCCGGTGAAATACGCGACCAGGGCCTTGGCCAGATCGTCGCGCGCCGGGATGGGGTCGTAGTGCAGCCAGGCGTACAGTTCCGGCGGTCCCAGCTCGTCGGGGCTGTTGACGTCGACGACGTCGACCAGCCGCACCTGCCGGCCGGCCATCGGCATCTCGCAGACGTTGGCCGCCGCCGGCGCCGCGACGTCGGGCCGCGGCAGTTGGTGGCGGATGACGTCGGCGGTAGGCACGTCGGCCAGCACCGTCATGCTGATGCAGCGCCGGCCATTCTGCAGCGCCGCGACCACCGCGGTCGCGGTGGATCGCCCTTCGCTGACCACATCGATGACCAGTTCGACCGGCGGTCCGACGACGACCGCACGGGCGAACACCGCATGAACCGAGCGCACCGACTTGCCCGGAAAGCGGGCAGCCACCGCGACAATGGCCTGTGCGAGCACCTGGGTGCCTTCGACCACTTGCCGTTCGTCGTCGCCGGCGAGGCCGGTCGCCGCGGAGAACCGCTCCGGCCCGTCGGGGGCGACCTCGAAGAGATCAAGCAGGCCGGCCACCGACCACTGCGTCTGCGCGGATTCCGTCGTCACGCTAGCGAGCGTGACACTTTCGTGCAGACTTGTAAAGTCCTAGCGGATCACCTCGGCGCCGAACAGCTCGATCGTCTCCAGCGCGTGAGCCAGGCTGTCCCCGGGCAGCCCGACCTGCAGCCAGGTCACGCCCCGCGCGGCCAGTTCGGCCACGCCGGCCAGATAGGCGTCGGCGTCGAAGTCGTCGCTCCCGGCGCTGCCTCCGCGGAAGTTCGTGAAAACCACGTCGACGGTTCCCGGGTCGCGGCCGGCGGCCTCGCAGCGCCGGCGCAGGTCGTCGATTCCGTCGCCGAGGCGTTCGATCGAATCCAGCGGCGCGGTGCCGGCCGTCTGCGCCAGCCCGGGAGGTGCGGGGAACGGACACCAGCCGTTGCCGTGGACGGCGACGCGTTGGCGGGCGGTGCCGGTGTTGCCGCCGATCCAGATCGGCGGATGCGGGCGGCTGATCGGCCGCGGGTGAGCGGTGATGCCGCGCGCGTTGAAGTGGCGGCCCTGCACGCTGACGTCGTCGCCGGTCCAGACGGTTCGGATAGCGTCGAGGGCTTCGTCGAAGAGTGCGACGCGTTCGTCGTAGTCCACGCCGAGCGCGGCGAACTCGCGCTTGAGATAACCCACCCCGACCGCCAGGGTGAACCGACCCTGCGACAAGAGGTCCAGCGTCGCACCGGATTTGGCCACAATGAAGGGGTTTCGGTAGGGCAGCACCACGATGTTGGGGATCAGCCGCAGGGTGCTGGTGTGCGCTGCGGCGAAACCCATCGCCACGAACGGGTCCAGGGTGTCATGACCACCCGCCTCCAGCCAGCGTTGGCTGGGCGCCGGATGATCGGTGAACCCGAACCCGTGGAACCCCGCAGCCTCGGCGGCCTGTGCCACCGCGGCCACTCCGGGCCCACCCGCCAGCTCGGGATGGCTGGGATGGCTGTGCATCGGATAGGTGATCGCGAAACGCATCTGCGGCACACTACCGCGTCGCCGACGTTGACACGAGAGTTCTCATACATGACACTTTGGTGATGTTTTGTAACGTTACGGCGGCAGCGCCATGACCAGTGCGCTGCTCAGCCCCACCCCGCTGGCCAGCGGCTTCTGCTTCGGCGAGGGCCCGCGCTGGTTCGAGGGACTGCTGTGGTTCTCCGACATGCTGGGTGAGGCCGTCCACACCGTCACGCTGCACGGCGCGACCACCACGCTGCCGTTACCCGGGCATGCACCCTCTGGCCTGGGTTTTCGCCCGGATGGGTCGTTGCTGATCGCCTCCACCACCGCCCGGCAGGTGCTGCGCTACGACGGTGAGACGGTGACGTCCCTGGTCGACCTGACCGACGTCGTCCCCGCCGATCTGGGCGACATGGTGATCGACCGTCGGGGCCGCGCCTACATCGGCTCCCAGGCCTACAGCGGTGGTGTGATCGTGCGACTGGACCCCGACAACGCGGTGACCGTCGTCGCCGAGGACCTGGACTTCCCCAACGGAATGGTGATCACCGGGGACGGTGAGACGCTGATCGTGGCCGAGTCGATCGGCCGCCGCCTGACCGCGTTCGACATCGGCGCGGGCGGCGCGCTGCACGGCCGGCGGGTGTACGCCGACGGACTCGACGGTCCGCCCGACGGCATCACCCTGGACGCCGACGGCGGGGTATGGACATCGATGACGCTGGCGAACCAGTTCCAGCGGATCGTCGCCGGCGGTGCGGTCACCCACCGGATCGACCTCGTCGACCGGGCCGCGATCGCCTGCACCCTGGGCGGGCCCGAACGGCGCACACTGTTCATGTTGTCCAGTACCGATGCATATCCCAAGCGGCTCATCGGAACCCGGCTGTCCCGCCTGGACATGGTGACCGTGGACACCACCGGTGCGGGCCTGCCTTGACCGACGCCTACTACGACCTGCTCGGCGCTGACAGCACGGGCGAGCGTTTCGTCGCAACGGATCTGGTGCGTAGTACCTGGTCCGCCCAGATTCAGCATGCGGCACCGGTTTCGGCGCTTCTGGTCCGGGCCCTGGAGCACTGCGAGCGGCGCGACGATACCCGGTTGAGCCGGGTCGCTGTCGATCTGTTGGGCCCGGTACCGGTGGAGGGCGACCTGTGGGTGCGGGCCGAAATCGTCCGGCCGGGCAAGCAGATCGAGTTGGTGACCGCCGACATGCTGGCCCCGGGCCCCGACGGGGTTCCCCGCCCGGTCGCCCGCGCCAGCGGCTGGCGGCTGGCGCACCAGGACACCGCCGGCGTGATGCACGCCGGCGCCGCGCCGCTGGCGCCGATCGCCAACGGCCGCAGCCGCGATCTGGCCAAGGACTGGGACCGAAATTATGTGCACAGTCTGGACTGGCGGTGGCTGACCGAGCCGCTCAACGACGGCCCGGGCGAATCGTGGATCACCGCGACCGTCGATCTGGTTCAGGGCGAGACGATGACGCCCGTACAGCGACTGTTCGCGGTCGCGGACTGCGCGAACGGCGTCGGTGCGAAGCTGGACATCCGGCGCTGGACGTTCCTCAACACCGATCTGGTCGTGCACCTGCACCGGGTTCCGAACGGCGCGTGGACCGGTATCCGTGCCGAAACCCATTACGGCCCCGATGGTGTCGGCATGACCGGGGGCACCCTGTTCGACGAGAGTGGGGCGGTCGGCGCCATTCAACAGTCGGTCCTGGTGCGCCGCCGCGGTTAGGCCCGGCCCCACCCGCGAGCAGACACAAATATGCCCCATGCCGGCGTGAAAAGGGCATATTTGCGTCTGCTCGCCCGCCGAACGGCTAGGCGATGTCCAACAGTGTCGCGATGAAGCGGCCCAGCTCGGCGGCCGCGCCGTCTGACCAGACGGTTGACGCCCGCAACCCGGTGCCGATGAACTCGGCCTCCAAGGCCGACAACCAGGCGCGCAGCGCGAGTTGCACCCGCGCACCCGGCGGCCCCGAGCTGACCAGCACCACGTCACCGCGTCCGGCCTTGAGCATTGTCGGAATCAGGTGCGTCGCCAGGTGCTGGATGCCCACCAGGTCCGGCTCGGCGATCCCGGCCTGCTGGGTGATCAGTACGTCGATATCGCCGATCAGATAGTGCGCGGACTCGACGAACCGCTCGATGGAGTTGGGGTCGGCCAGATCCAGCGGCGCCGCGAACGCCGCGCCGCCACCGGCCCGGAGCCCGGCGGCGACCGCTTCGCAGGTGTCGACGTCGCTGCTGCCCATCAGGACCAGGTCACCGAGCCCGGCCAGCGCGGCCGCGGTGGCCAGACCGATCGGCGACGCCGCTCCGGTTACCACCACGGTGCGCGCCGCCTGGCCGACAGCGGTTCTGGCACCGTCAGGTGCCGACGCAATCGGCCAGTACGTCGATGTCACCGATTCAGCGTGACATTTCGGTTTTATTTTGTAAAGGTCTAGAACCAGTCCGACCGCATCTCCAGCGTGGTCCGGTCCAGGCTTTCCAACAGGTCGAGTTGCGGTGCGGTTTTCGGCAATTCGTAGCGGAAGAAGTAGCGGGCCGCCTGCCGTTTGCCGTCGTAGAAGTCACCGCTCTTGCCGTGGGTTGCCATCAGTTGTTCCAGCCAAATCCACGCGATGACGATGTGGCCGAACGCCTCCAGATAGACCACGCTGTTGGCCAGTGCGGCTTCGACGTCCCCCGCGGCGAACATGCCGGATGTCACCGTCACCAGCCGCTGCCAGCCGGCATCGAGTCGCACCGCCAGCTCGGCCTCGTCGCCTCCGGCCGCCCGAGCGGCCGACACCGTCGCGCCGATGACCTTGCCCAGCGCCAGCAGACCCGCGCCGCCGTTCTGAACGACCTTACGGCCCAGCAGGTCCAGGCTTTGGATTCCGTGAGTCCCCTCATGGATCGGGTTGAGCCGGTTGTCCCGGTAGTGCTGTTCGACGTCGTATTCGCGGGTGTAGCCGTAGCCGCCGTGCACCTGGATCGCCAGATCGTTGGCGGCCAGGCACCATTGCGCGGGCCAGCTTTTGGCGACCGGTGTCAGCATGTCCAGCAGCACCGTCGCCGCGTCCAGTTCGGTATCCGACTCCGCGCTGTGCTGCAGATCCACCAGCCGCGCGCAATACAGCAGCAGGGCAAGCGCACCCTCGACATACGCCTTTTGCGCCAACAGCATTCGCTTCACATCGGCGTGGTCGATGATGGGCACCTGCGCCGTCGAGGCATCCTTGGTGGCGACGGGGCGGCCCTGCGGGCGCTCCCGCGCATAGTCCAGCGACTTGAGGTAGCCGGTGTAGCCGAGCGCCGCCGCACCCATGCCGACACCCAGCCGGGCCTCGTTCATCATGTGGAACATGTATTGCAGGCCGCGATGCGGTTCACCGACCAGGTAACCGACCGCCCCGGGCTCGCCGCCGGGCTTGCTGACGCCTTCGCCGAAGTTCAGCACGGTGTTGGTGATGCCGCGGTAGCCCATCTTGTGGTTGAGCCCGGCCAGCACCACGTCGTTGCGTTGCCCGGGGGTGCCGTCGGCTGCGGTCAGGAATTTGGGCACGATGAACAGCGAGATGCCCCTGGTGCCGGCCGGCCCGCCGGGAATCTTGGCCAACACGAGATGCACGATGTTGTCGGTGAGTTCGTGCTCGCCGGCGGAGATCCACATCTTGGAACCGAACAACCGGTAGCTGCCGTCGGGTCGCGGTTCGGCACGGGTGGTGATGTCGGCCAGCGACGAGCCGGCCTGGGTTTCCGACAGGCACATCGTGCCGGCGAACCGCCCGGCCAGCATCGGCTTGACGAACGCCTCGATGTGCTCGGGGGCGGCGAACCGCGCCAGCAGATTCGCGTTCGCCGACGTGAGCATCAGATAGCCGGCAGTACTGATATTGGCCGCGAACAGCCAGGCCGTGCCGGCCTGGCCGACGGCCATCGGAAGTTGGTCGCCGCCGACCCGCTGGTCCATCGTCATGCCGATGACGCCCGAAGCCGTCGCCGCGTCCCAGGCCTGTTTGACCTCCGGGATCAGGGTGACCGTGGTGCCGTCGAAGGTGGGTTCGCATGCGTCGTTCTTCTTGTTATGCGGGGCGAAGTAGCGGGTCGCCAGTTGCTCGAAGAGGTCCAGGACATCGACGAAGGTCTCCCGGGAATGCTCAGCGAACCGCGGCCGCTGGGTCAGCTCGTCGATCCGCAGCCACTCGAACAGCAGGAAATCGAGATCGCGTCGCGACAGCAGGGTGGACTTCATCGTCGGCTAGGCCGGCCGTTCGCGGGTCAACGCCTGGATCGCCTGAATTTCGCTGTCCTGGAACGGCCGTCCGTCCGGGCGCAGCAGGTCGTGGAACCACACCTTCGGAACCGTCCGGTAGGGGCGGTCCCAGGAGTCCCAGGGGAAGTAGGTCTGGGTCCGGCCGGCCACCAGACCCCAGTTGAACGCGCCGACGTTGTGGCGCCGGGCGACCGGCAGCACACCTTCGATGGTGCTTCCCTGGGTTCGGGCCATGTACTCAGTGCACATGATCGGCCGGCCCAGCGGGGCCAATTCGGCGATACGGTCCTCGAAGCCCGACGGCTCGGCGTACGAGTGGAAGGTGATCACGTCGGAGTTGTTGAGCTGGATGTCGGCGATGGGGCTACGGCTCCTGGGATCCGCCCAGTTACCTTGCCACACACCGCTGGTCAGCGGCTGGCGAGGGTCGACCGCGCGCGCCCAGCCGAACACCTGTGGGAGCAGTTCGGCGACCCGATCCAGTTTGTCGGACCGCTCGACGCTGCGGTACACCTTCGCCGGGTTGTCCGGTTCATTCCACAAATCCCACCCCAGCACCCGATCGTCGTTGCGGAACTGGGTCATCACCGAGGTGACGTAGCTCCGCAGGGTCCGGATGTAGCCGGCGTCGCCGAGGCGTTCGGCACCGGGGCTTTGCACCCACCCGGAGTTGTGCACCCCGGGCTGGGGCGCGTGCTGGGCGCCCAGCCTCGGCCGCGGATCCCAGCAGGAATCGAAGAAGACGAACAACGGTTTGATGCGGTGACTGGCCGCGATACCGACGAACTGTGCGAGGCGCTGTTGGAACCCGCGCGCGTCCTGGGCCCAGAGCTGGTCATGCAGAAAGACCCGCATGGTGTTCAGCCCGTACCGTTGCGCCCAACCCAGCTCGTTGTCGATGCGCCGCGGGTCATAACTGCCGGGCTGAAACATCTCGAATTGATTGATGGCGTTGGCGGGAATGTAGTTGGCCCCGACCGGCCAACCCTGTGCCTGATACCAGGTGTGGGCACGGTCGGGTGACCACTGACCCGGTGCCGCGGCGGCGCGCGGCGCATGGGCCAGCACGGCGCCCGCTGCCAGGATCAGCGGGACTTTCAGCACCGTTCGGCGGTTCACGAACCGACGATAAGTTGTCCCGGCTCCCGGACCCGGTATCTGCGCACCGCGTCGCGCCGTTTCGCCCAGAGTGTTATCTCACCGTGATCTGCGTACATTGGCGGGCGTGGTCCCCGAGCCGTCCAAGGTCGACTTCAGCAGTGTGCGCTGGGGTTCGGTCGAGTGGACGAACCTTGCCACCCTGTATCTTCGGGCCTACGAAAACCGGTTGCCGGAGCCGATTCTCGGTGACAGCGCCGCCGCGGACGCCGTCGACCGGATCGACTACGACTTCACCCGGCTGCACCGGGCGGTCCAGCCGTGGAGCAACCAGTTCCTGGTGGCGCTGCGCGCCAGCCGGATCGACACGTGGGCGGCGGATTTCTTGCACCGCCATCCCGACGCCGTCGTGCTGCACCTGGGGTGCGGTCTGGACAGCCGCGCGTTTCGGCTCGAGGCGACGCCGGGCGCCGGGTGGTTCGATGTCGACGTTCCGGCGGTCATCGATCTGCGGCGCAGGCTGTACAACGACCGCGACGGCTACACCATGATCGGATCGTCAGTGACCGATCCACAATGGCTGGAACGGATCCCGGCGCAGTACCCGGCGCTGATCATCGCCGAGGGTTTGTTGATGTATCTGACCGCCGACGAGGCGCACACTCTGGTGCGGCGGCTGACCGATCGATTTCTCAGCGGCGAGCTGCTGGCCGACCTGCTCTCGCCGTGGGGTCCGCGATTGTCGCGGATGACCACGTTTGGCATCGTCAGGTGGGGAACCCGCAACGGCGCTGACCTGGGCGCCGGTGAGCGCCTGCAGCTGGTGGAGACGTCGACGTTCCTGGACCCGGCAGGCATCCCGCTGCGCCCGCAGCGGGTGCTCTACCGGCTGTTGTGTGCCATACCGGCGATCAGGAACTACGACCGGCTGTTTCGCTTTCGGTTTTGACGCCCAGGGGTGACTCCTGGCGGATCTGCTCGTCGCGGATCAGTCCACGCAGCAGGGCGGTGCTGAACTCGGCGGCGATCTCCTCGGCGCTGCGTCGACCGCTGGGCCGCAGCCAGCGATAGCTGCTCAGGGTCATGCCGATGTAGCCGAGCGCCAGCACGTGCGAGTCGCAGGGATAGAACTCGCCGCTGGCGATGCCGCGGTCGATCAGCCCGTGCACATGCTCATAGACCTGGGTTTCCTTCTCGCGGATCTCGGCGACCTGCTCGGCGGTGAACCATTCGGTGATGTAGGGCTGTTCCTGGAAGTAGACCGCGGCGCCCTCCAGGTTCGAGGCGCTCTGCTTGAGCAACCGCACGGTGTACTGATACAGCGCTTCGCGGGCCGTCCAGGACGGGTCGTCGTGCACGGCGGCCAGGGTGCGCTGGGCGGCCTGCTGGTAGATGTCGTAGAGGATCAACGACTTGCTGGCGTAGTAGTGGTAGACCGTCGCCTTGTTCAGACCGACCACGTCGGCGATATCGTCCATCCGGGTGCCGTGGTAGCCGCGGGCGGCGAACAACTTGGTGGCGACCAGCAACAACTCCTCACGGCGGGACAGCCCATTGGGGGTGCTGTTGTCGGCGGGCATGGCTACTCACTATCGGCCGGGCCGGGTCGGGGCCCGGGATTTATCAATCAACTGGTTGGATAGTTTAAGCAATGCCGAGTACCGGTGTCCGAAGGATGACGACGGCGTTAGACTGCGGACGGGGCACAGGGAGGTCAGCTGATGAATCCAAACGACTACGACGCGTCGGACGAGATCGAATACTTCATGAACTACTTCTTCTGGGGCTTCCGCGGCGTCACCGACGGGCAGGGTTACCCGCCGCCGGCCTACCCGCCGGTGTAGTCGCCCGACCTAGTTCTTCTTGGCATCTTTCTCATCGACCACTGAGCACCCTCACCGACTCGGACTCGGCCGGCGGTTGAACAGTCCGCCGATCAGCGCGCGGGCCACTTCGCCGGCCTCTTCACGCGCGGCGCGCGGGTCCTCCGCCGACGCGATCAGCAGGGCGGCCTCGTCGAGGGCACCGATGATCATCGCCGCCAGCGCGTCGACGGGGAGTTGCCGCATCTCCCCCGCGTCGCATGCGCTGCGCACACTTTCCCGGAGGACGTCGAGGTAGTTGCGGTTGTCGATCTCGCGCATCTGCGCGAAGCCCAACGCCGCCGGCGCCTCCACGATGCTCACCCTGGCGACGGCGGGATCGAGACAACCGTCCAGGAAGGTCTCGACGCCGGTTTCGAGTTTCCCGCGCGCGCTGGTTTCGGCCGCGGCCGCCGACAGCACCCGCTCGGCCATCTCACGCTCAACGTCCTCGTAGACGGCCCGAAACAGCGCCTCCTTGGTCGGGAAGTGGTAATAGAGCGCGTTTCGTGTCAGCCCGGCCGCACGCGCGATTCCGGTGGTCGACACCGCCGCGTAGCCGTCCCGCACGAAGAGTTCCCGGGCGGCGGCGACCAGGGCGGCGCGGGTCCGCTCGGCGCGCTGCGCCCTTCCGTCCGATGTCTCAGCCACGCACAGAATTTTAACAGTCTGTATGTCTTGTTAGCTTGCGCACGCCATGTTTCAATACAGGTTGTATTGTTTTATCGCCTGGAGGTGACACATGGACCCGACCTCCGTTTCGGGGACACCGCTGACGCAGCGCGAGACCGTACGCATCCCGGCCGGCGTGCTCGGCTACCGGCAGGCCGGGACCGGTCAACCGGTGGTGTTGCTGCACGGGCTGGTGGCCAACGGCCTGGTCTGGCGTCAGGTGGCCGCGCACCTCCCCAGCGACCTGCGTTGCATCGCCCCCGACGTGCCGCTCGGCAGCCACCATCCAGCCCTGCCCGGCGCGGACCTCACGCTGCGCGGGCAGGCGCGCATCGTCATCGACCTGCTGGACGCGCTGCAGTTGCAGCAGGTAGTCCTGGTAGGCAACGGCTACGGCGGCGACATCGCGCAGGTCGTCGCCGCCGAGCATCCCGAGCGCGTGGCGGCGCTCGTCCTCGTCGCGACCAATGCCTTCGACTCCGACCCGTGGCCCACCAAGGCGCTCGGCCTGCTGGCGTCGCTGCCGGGCGCCGCGGCGGTTCAGCGGATCGCCCTTCGCAGTCGGATCGTTCAACGCCTGCCGATCACCTACGGTTGGGCGACCAAGCGACCGATCCCCGCCGACATCATGACGGCATATCTTGCCCCGCTACAGCACGACCCTGCCGTCGTGCGCGACTTCCGGCGCTTCCTGCGGGGCCTGTCGCCGGGGTATCTGTCCGAGGCCTCACCGAAACTCGCCAACTATGACCGTCCCGCGCCGATTGTCTGGCCCGTGCAGGACCGGGTGTTTCCCGCCGACGGCGCGCGACGGCTCGCCGCGCTGATGCCCCAGGCGCGGTTGGTGACGGTCGAGGATTCCTACAGCTGGGTCCCCGAGGACCAGCCACGGGTGCTGGCCGAGCTGATCCTGGGCTTCCTGCGTGAGCATGGCCTGACCGAGTCCCCGGCGGGCTAGCCGGTGCTCACCACAACGGGATGCCGAGGCCGTGCTCAGATTCCGGGCGAGCACCGAAGTAGCGCCGCTGGGATTCGTCGATCCGCACGTCGTTGATGCTGGCTTCCCGTCGGGCCATCAGCCCGGTGTCGGCGAACTCCCACAACTCGTTGCCGTAGCTGCGATACCACTGCCCGGCCGCGTCGCGGGACTCGTACTGGAAGCGCACCGCGATCCGGTTGCCGGTGAAGCCCCACAGACTCTTACGCAGCGCGTAATCGCGCTCGCGCTGCCACTTGCGGGTCAAGAACGCGATGATCTCGGCGCGCCCGACAACGTGCTCGTCACGGTTACGCCACCGCGAGTCGACGGTGTAGGCGGCCGCCACCTTCTCGGGGTCGCAGGTGTTCCAGGCGTCCTCGGCGGCCTGCACCTTGTGCGCCGCGGTTTCGGCGGTGAACGGCGGAAACGGTGGGCGAGACTCGGTCATGACCTCTATATCTACCGCGAGCAGACAGCGAATCGCACGAATCGGTACCGCACCATGCGATTCTGCGTCTCGCTCGAAAACGGGCCCAACACCCGGCGAGCGTGCGGTTTGGTACGCATTGAGCGGCGAGTTGGGTACCAATCCGCACACTCGGTGAGATTTTCATCCTCCACCACGGTGCGAAGCCCCCTGGATAGCTGCTCGCGCCGCTGGTCAGTACGTGCCATATCGTGGCGGAATGGACTTCGCCATGTCGACCAGAGCGACCGACTACCACCAGCGGCTGTCAGCGTTCATGGTCGAGCACGTGTTTCCCGCCGAGGCCGACTATGAGCGATACCGCCACGAAGCCGGCCCGCATGATCACACCGTGCCGCCCGTCGTCGAGGACCTCAAGATCAAGGCCCGCCAGCTCGGCCTGTGGAACCTGTTCCTGCCGGCCGAGTCGGGTCTGACCAATCTGGAATACGCACCGCTGGCGGAGCTGAGCGGCTGGAGTGTGGAGATCGCCCCCGAAGCGCTGAACTGCGCCGCGCCCGACACCGGCAACATGGAGACGCTGCGCCTGTTCGCCACCGAACAGCAGCGTGCCCAGTGGCTGCGACCGCTGCTGGACGGCGAGATCCGCAGTGCGTTCTCGATGACCGAGCCCGCGGTGGCCTCCAGCGACGCCCGCAACATCGAGACCACCATCACCCGCGACGGCGCCGACTATCTGATCAACGGACGCAAGTGGTGGACGTCGGGCGCCGCCGACCCGCGCTGCAAGATCCTGATCGTGATGGGCCGCACCAACCCCGAGGCCGCCTCCCACCAACAGCAGTCGATGATCCTGGTGCCGATGGACACCCCGGGTGTGACGGTCGTGCGCTCCACCCCGGTGTTCGGCTGGCAGGACCAGCACGGCCACTGCGAGGTGATCTACGACAACGTGCGGGTGCCGGCCACCAACCTGCTGGGCGAGGAGGGTGCCGGGTTCGCGATCGCCCAGGCCCGCCTGGGCCCGGGCCGCATCCACCACTGCATGCGCGCACTCGGGGCGGCCGAACGGGCGCTGGCGCTCATGGTGGACCGGGCCCGCACCCGGATCGCGTTCGGCCGGCCCTTGGCTGAGCAGGGTGTGGTACAGCAGTCGATCGCCAAGTCCCGCAACGAGATCGATCAAGCCAGGCTGCTGTGCGAGAAGGCCGCCTGGACCATCGACCAGCACGGCAACAAGGAGGCCCGCCACCTGGTGGCGATGATCAAGGCGGTAGCCCCACAGGTCGCCTGCGACGTCCTCGACCGCGCCATCCAGGTGCACGGCGCCGCCGGGGTCAGCGATGACACGCCGCTGGCCCGGCTCTACGGCTGGCACCGCGCCATGCGCATCTTCGACGGACCCGACGAAGTGCACATGCGCTCCATCGCCCGCGCCGAGATCGGCCGGGAGAAGAGCGCTTTCGCGGCGGCAGTGACCTAGCCATGGCCACCGAGTTGTACGAGATAGACGGCACCTGGAACTTCCGTGATGTGGCCGACATCGTGCCGGGCATCGCGCCGGGCCGGTTGTTCCGGTCCGGTGAACTGTCCGGCCTGACCGACAGCGGCCGGGGCGAACTGCACCGGCTGGGTGTCTCCGACGTCGCCGATCTGCGCTCCCGCCGCGAAGTCGAACGCCATGGTCCGGGCCTGGTTCCCGACGGTGTGCACATCCATCTGCTGCCGTTCTTCGACCCGCCCGCCAATGAGCCGGCCGAGGGCGGTGACGCTCCCCACGAGCACGCGTTTGCGCGGTTGATGACCGATCGCCCCGACGCGGAGTCGGTCAACGATGCCGCCACCCGATACATGGTCGAGGAGTATCGCCGCTTCCCCACCCTGCCCGGTGCACACCGCGCGGTACACCGCGTGATCACCCTGCTGGGCGGCGGCGGCCGGGTGCTGGCCCATTGCCTGGCCGGCAAGGATCGCACCGGTCTGACGGTCGCAGTGGCGCTGGAGGCGGCCGGCGCCGACCCGGACGCCATCCTGGCCGATTACCTGCGCAGCAACGACGCGGTGCCGCAGTTGCGGACCAAGATTCTGGAGTTGATCGGCCAGGTTGCCGGTGCGGAGCGACCCGAGGCGGTGGCGTTCAGCGAAGCCCGGCTGACCGAGGAGGTGCTCGGTGTGCGCGCGGAGTACCTGGACGCCGCACGCAGCAGCATCAACGAGACGTACGGGTCGCTGGACGGCTTCCTGAGCACCGCCGGGGTCACCGCCACCGATCTGGATCGGCTGCGGGCCGCGCTCGCCGGCTGAATCTGAGCCGAAGAAGGCCGGCGCCCGCTGTCGCGGACGCCGGCCTGCTCAGTTGCAGCCCCAGGTGGCGATCCAGCTGCCGGGCAGCCGGCCCATCGCATCGTTCATCGCCGCAGACAGGGTGGATCCGTATCCGCCCTGATAGGAGGTGCTGTTCTCGGCGACCGCACCGCATTCACGGAAGGTGGTCAGCGGCTTGCAGTCGCGGTAGCCGCAGTAGTTGACCGCGACCTGCTCCGCTCGGGAGCTGCTCGATGAGTTCACCACTCGCCCCCAGGCGCCGTTGGAGGAGTAGGCGATCGCCCCCCAGTAGTTGGCGGCCTCGGCCGCCGGGGCTACCGCGACGCTCAGCGCCGCCGCCGCTGCGGCGCTGAGCGCACCAGCCGCAAGTTTTCGTCGAAGAACTCCGGCGCTCATCGTGATCCTTTCGTCGGTGAGCACGTGCATCACATCTGGGGCTTGGTAGCGCTGACCTGCTTGCCCCACTCCGACAGAGTCAGGGTCACGCTGGCGTCGTTGGCCGGGGAGACCTGAGCCTGGACCAGATGGTTGGGCGCATCGGTGGCGATCCACACCGTGGTGGGCACGGTCTGCTCCTGCTCCGGGGACAACCGCGATCCGGCCAGCTTGGCGATGTCACTCGAGGACGAGGTCCCGGTCACCTTGGTGGTGGAGACGCCGTTGATCTCTTCGGTTCCGGCTTCCTTGGGGTCCTTCAGGTTGGTGAGCACATTGGCCAGCCCGGCCTTGTCGTCCAGCAGCGTCGAGACGTCGTAGATCGACGCGCCGTCACCGAAGTCGGTGTATTTGCCACCCGGGTCAGCGATGTCGGAGTACAGCCGGCCGTCGACGTAGACGAACTTGGCGTCCACCGTCGTTTGTCCGAGCTTCATCGTCGCGGTGCCATTGGCGGCCGACTGCGGCTTGTTGGTCACGTCACCCTCGAGCTTGTCCACCGCCATATTGGGCACGTCGCCCTGGGTGACCAGGTTCAGGTGCACACCGGTGACGCTGCGCATGTCGTCGGCGGCTTGCTTGACCAGATTCGCGGCGGCGGTGTCCACCCCGCCTTCGGAGCCGCCCTTGTCGCAGCCGGAGAGCCCGAGTACGGCGACCATCAGGGCCGCGGCAGCGACACCGGTACGAGACCGGAACTTCATACACAATCTCCTTCGTTGGGCCGCGGCACGATGACCGCGGGCAACCTCATCTGAGGGTGAGCAACGAAATCCTAACCTGGCCGGAGCGGGTCCATTTTCACTTTGTCGACCGCCCCGGCCCAGCCCCACCGGCGCGGGGACCGAACGACGCCGACGGACCGGATCCAGCACACAACGCAGCAATGCTTCGGTTTTAATCAAGCCAGGTGGTTCGGGCATTTTCCCAGTTCGTCGACAGTACACCCCGCTTGCCGGAAGGATTGTTCAAAAATGTAGCGTTTAAACTGTTGCATTGCAGCGACTGCTGCGTTAGAGTCCTACACATACCAGGTTGGCCCCGCACCCAAGGAGAACCCCGATGAACCAGAAGACCTCCGCCACCGTTTTCGCCGGACTGGGCGCCCTCGTCGCCGGTGCCGCAGCAAAGCTCTTCACCGGGAAGCTCGACGACATGGCCCTGGCCTTCGAGGACGTTCTCGACGACGACTGGGGCGCCTCGGCCATCGCCGACCTGGACGCGGAACTCGCCCGGGAGCTGATCGCCGCCTAACCCCGCCGAGCAGACATAAAAGTGCCCCATTTCATCCGAAATGGGGCACTTTTATGTCTGCTCGGCGGGGACTAGCGCACGGGGAACTAGCCGACCGAGAAGGACGCCGGCTTGGCCGCCGACAGGTCGGTGACGGTCGACCACTGCGCGGCGACATCGTCGACCGACGGCGGGTTGTCGAAGTTGGCGCCGGCGTTCTCGAACAGCGCGGTCCGTTGCACCCGGCCGCCTCCGACGATGAACACCGAACCGGTCTCCGCGATCTCCTCGGTGCACAGGTAGCCCACCACCGGTGCCACGTACTCGGGCTTGAGCTTGGCCAACACCTCGGGCGGCAGGATGTCCTCGGTCATCCGGGTGGCCGCGATCGGGGCCAGCGCGTTGGCCTTGATGTTGTACTTGGCACCCTCGATGGCCAGCGTGTTGATCATCCCGACCAGGCCGAGTTTGGCCGCGCCGTAGTTGGCCTGCCCGAAGTTGCCGAACAGCCCACTGGTGGAGGTGGCCACCACCACCCGCCCGAAGCTCTGCTCACGGAAGTGCGGCCAGGCCGCCCGGACCACGTTGTATCCGCCGTAGAGGTGCACCTGCAGCACCGAGTTCCAGTTGTCGAACGTCATCTTGTGGAAGGTGCCGTCACGTAGGATGCCGGCGTTGCTGACCACGCCGTCGACCTTGCCGAACTCGTCGATCGCGGTCTTGATGATGTTGGCCGCACCGTCGGGGTCGGCGACGCTGTCGTAGTTGGCGACGGCGCGACCGCCCGCCTCCTTGATTTCGGAGACCACCTGGTCGGCCATGTTGTGTCCGGCTCCGGTGCCGTCGCGGGCGCCACCCAGGTCATTGACGACGACGCTGGCACCTTCCCGGGCCAGGGTCAGGGCGTATTCGCGGCCCAGCCCCCCACCGGCTCCGGTGACGACGATGACTCGGTCCTGCACTCCGGGCATGAGCTTCCTCTCTAGGGTTCTAGGTTCGTCGGGGCGCCGCTAGAACAGCCGGCGCGCCAATTTCCATGCCTTCTCTGTATACGGCGGGTAGATCATCTGGGATAAGTCGGGTCGGGTCGGCTTGGTCAACACGGACTTGCGATGGCTGAACTCCTCGAACCCCCACCGGCCGTGATAGGCGCCCATGCCGGATGGTCCGACGCCACCGAAGGGCAGCTTGGCAGTCGACACCTGGAACACCAGGTGGTTGACCAGCATGCCGCCCGAGGGCACCCGGCTGATCACCTTCTCCCGCACCGCGCGGGTCTTGGTGAACAGGTATGCCGCCAGCGGCTTGGGCCGCGCGTTGACGAAACTGATTGCATCGTCGACGGATCCGACGGAGATCACCGGCAGGATGGGGCCGAAGATCTCGTTGGTCATCAGCGCCTCAGCCGGGTCCGGGTCGACGACCACGGTCGGCTCGATCCGCAGCGTCGCGGCATCCGAACCGCCGCCGACCGCGACGGTACCGCTGGTGTTCGCCAAATAGCCGGTCAGCCGGTCGAATTGGCGCTGGTTGACGATGCGCATGCCGTGCGATTCATCGGACCTGAAGCCGGCGATCGCCTCGCTGATCTTGGTGACCAGCTGATCGCGGATGGTGGCATCGGCCAGGACGTAGTCGGGGGCGACGCAGGTCTGGCCCGAGTTCAGCAGCTTGGTCCAGGCGATGCGTTTGGCCGCGATGTCCAGGTCCGCGTCGGCGGCCACGATGCACGGACTCTTACCGCCCAGCTCCAGGGTCACCGGGGTCAGGTGTTCGGCGGCGCTGGCCATGATCTTGCGGCCGATCTCGGTACCGCCGGTGAACATCACCCGGTCGAAGCCCTGCGCGATCAGGTCCTGGCTGACCATGCCGTCGCCTTCGACCACCACGATCGCATCGGTGTCCAGGTAACGCGGCACCAGTTCTGCCATCAGTTGTGACGAGGCGGGCGCGATCTCAGATGGCTTGAGCACGACGGTGTTTCCGGCGGCGATCGCGCCGACCAGCGGTCCGAGGGTGAGGTAGAACGGGAAGTTCCAGGCCCCGATGATCAGCACCGTGCCGTAGGGCTCGTACTCCACCCAGCCGCGGCCGGGCAGCTGCGCCAGCTCGAGCAGCCGGTGCTTGCGCCGCATCCACTTCTTGACGTGCTTCGCCGCGTAGCGGGCCTCGGCGGCGGTGCCTGCGCTGTCGGCCAGCCACGCCTCGAACGGTTTGCGGTCGAGGTCGGCCTCGAGCGCTTCGGCGATCCTCGCCTCGTTCTCGTTCATCATCTGCTCGAGGCGGTTGAGCTGGGTGCGCCGCCACTGCACATCACGGGTCCGGCCCGTGGCAAATGTTTCGCGGAGCTTGGCGACGGTATTCGCGACGCCGGTAGTTGTGGTCATGAGTCCCATTCCTACCGTCGAACGGGACGAAATTCCATGCGATCCGGCAAATAGCGTGCGCTCGGCGGCGCGGCTACCGGCGCTCGGCGGTCACAAAATCAGCGAACGCGTCCCGGTCGTCGCCCATCGGCACCTCGGTCCAGCGGCCGAGTCGATGCATCTCGTCGAGTGAGTGCTGCGCGGTGGCCTGCCAGCCGTGGCCGTTGAGCCAGTCGACCACCACCGCCCGGTCCTCGTCGTGGTAGATCAGGTCCTGCACGTCGATGTTGCGCTCAATGCCCAGGTCGGCGGCCACCTTTTCGAACCGCTCCCGCATCGCCTGGCGCCGTTCATCGGCGTGGCTGGCCGCGGTTTCCGCGGCAATCCGGCTGCCTGGCGCACTCACGGCAGTGATCTGCTCGAACAGCCGGTCCTGGGCGTCACCAGGCAGGTACATCAGCAGTCCCTCGGCCAGCCAGGCCGTCGGGACGCCGGGGTCGAAGCCGGCACCACGCAGGGCGGCCGGCCAATCCTGCCGCAGATCGATCGGCACCGCGTGGCGCTGCGCGGACGGGCTCACCCCGTGCGCGGCCAACGTGTCGGACTTGTAGGCGAGGACCTTGGGCTGATCGATCTCGTACACCGTCGTCCCGGCCGGCCAGTCCAGCCGGTAGGCGCGCGAATCCAGCCCGGACGCCAGGATCACCACCTGGCGGATACCGGAGGCCACCGCGTCGGCGAAGAACGCGTCGAAGAAATGCGTACGTACCGCCTGATAGCCGCGCATGTGGTGGAAAACCGCGGCAACCTCTGGGTCGGCGGTCTCCACCTTGGCGACCATCGCGTCGTCCAGCATGGTTTCCCAGACGCCGGTGCCGGCGTCGGCCACCAGCAGCCGTGCGTACGGATCGTTGATCAACGGGTCGGCGCTGTCGGTTTCGCTGGCCCGGGCCACGGCCACCATCACCGCGGTCGTGCCCACGCTGCTGGCGATGTCCCAGGTGTCGTCGTGGGTGCGCTTCGAGCTCATCGGTTCACGTCCTTCTGATCAGCGCTCGCCGGTGAGCAGCGTGGGGGCACTGGTCTGATCGGAGAGGTCCTCGGGCACCGGCCGGCCCAGCCGGGCGGCTTCCTGGTGGCTGTCCACCTCCTGCACCCGCCATCCGTGGCGACCCAGTTGGTCCGCGGCCTCGGCCCGGTTGTCTTCGCGGTACACCAGCGCCTCGAGGTTGACGTCCAGGCCCAGGTGTTGCCGGAGCCTGGCCTGGCGCTCGCGAGACGCCCGGCGCCGCCGCCCGTCGGGGTTGAACGTCGCAGCGCCGAACGCTTCCACCGCGACCCGGCTGCCCGCCGCGCTCAACGCGCTGACCGTCTCGAACAACCGATCCTGGGCGTCGGCGGGAAGGTAGGGCAGCAACCCTTCGGCCAACCAGGCGGTGCGGTGCGCGGGATCGAAGCCTGCCTCGAGCAACGCGGCCGGCCAATCGCCGCGCAGGTCAACGGGAACCGGGCGCCGGGTCGCGGCCGGCGCCGCCGCGTCCAGCGTCTCCGCCTTGTAGGCCAACACCTCCGGCTGATCGATCTCATAGACCGTGCAACCCGACGGCCAGTCCAAGCGGTAAGCGCGTGAATCCAGGCCGGCGGCCAGAATCACCATCTGGCGGATACCCGCGGCCGCGGCATCAGCGAAGTAGGCGTCGAAGAAATGGGTCCGCACCGCTTGGTAGTTGCGCGCCAAATCGTTTACCCGACGGCCGTATTCGTCGTCGGCATCAAGCCAGTCGAGGCTGCCGGAAGCCAGTCGTGCCCAGGCCGGCCCGGCGGGCGAAACCAATTGCGCGGCAAACTCGTCGCGGATCAACGGGTCGGGCTGCGCGGTCTCCGCGGAGCGGCAGGCCGCCACCCACAGCGCCGTTGCCCCGACGCTCTCGGTGATTGCCCAGCTGTCGCCTTCGGTTCGGACCGAGGCCACGTCGTGATTACTCATCTCGGCGCCATGCTACCGAATAACTTAGCTGGTCTATGCGGTGCTGTGGCCTACATCACGCGCTGTTCTCGTTCAGCGTCCACAGGTCGTTGGCCAGCAGCCGCCGCAGATTGTCGGCGAGAGATTCCATCTCCTCATGGGTGCCGAGGAAGCCGGCGAAGAAGCCGACCCCCCACAGCACCGAGATCAGCATCTGCACCAACGAGGTTACGTCGGCGTCGGTAGTGAGCTCGCCGCTCTCGATGGCTTCGGTGACAACCGCGGTCAAGTACGCGCGGGAATTCAGCAACGATTCTTCCTCGACGAGCTGCAACTCGGGGTGCCTTTGCGCATCGAGTATCGCGGTAATCAGAAATGTCGCCGCCGATCGATCTTCATAATCGGCGTCGACCGCGGTGGAGATCATCGCGGAAATTCGACCGATAAACGTGCTTTCCCGCTGGCCCCGTTCCATTCCGGCCCGGATGGTCAGCTCAACGGTCTGGTCCACGACTTCCCGGAACAGCGCCCGCTTGCTGGGGAAATAGTGATTGATGGCGGGCCTGGTCAGGTCGGCGCGCGCGGCGATCGCCTGGAAGGTGGCCGCCTCATATCCGAGTTCGCCGAACACTTCACGGGCGGCCAGGACGATGCGTTTGCGGGTCTGGGCAGCCTTCGCCGCGGGGGGTCGCCCCGGGCCCCGACTCGCGATGTGCCGCATCAGAAAAGTGTGGCACACATCGGGCGGGCGCCCGTACGGCTTAGCAAACTAGACGGACGTCAACTCAGTCGTAGATTGTCAACGATTCGGTGGGGCAGTTCGCGACCGCCTGACGCACCCCTTCCACATCGGCTTCGGCGATCTCGTCGACGAGCACATGCGCCTGGCCGTCATCGCCGACTTCGAAGACGTCGGGAGCCGACACCTCACACATCCCGATACCGACACACTTGTCGCGGTTCACGGTGACCTTCATGTGATCACCGTAGATCAGCGGCGGGTCATCGCGGGTCAGGCACGGTGTCGAGGCGATCTCGGGCACCCGCAAGCCCGGGGGAACTACAGTTCGGCTATGGCGGCCCTCATCTCCCGCGAGGCGTACTTCGAGATCGGCGTCGAAGTGCTGTCCGACCTGGGCTATGGCGGACTGAAGCTGGCCGAAGTCTGCGGCCGGCTGGGCGTCACCACCGGATCCTTCTACCACTATTTCTCCAGCTGGTCGGCCTACACCGGGGCGTTGGTCAAGCATTGGCAGGAGGCGCTTACGTCCCGGATCGTCGAGGAGGTGCGGGCCGACCCCGACCCCCGCCGCCGGATCGACACCTTGATCCAGACCGGACTGGCACTGCCGCACGGCGCGGAGGCCGCGATCCGGGCGTGGAGTTCCGCCGACGCCAGGGTTCGTGGAATTCAGGCCGATGTCGACCGGCAGCGCTTCGACACCATGTACGAGGCAGCCTTCGAGATTCTGCAGAATGGGCGCGGGGCCCAGCTGTTCGCCGCCTGGGCGATCTATCTATTGGTCGGCTACGAACAGGTCGCCCTGCCCCGCGACAACGACGCACTGGCGTGGATCGCCGGGCAACTCCTAGAGGCCCTCGACTCCGGTCGCTTCGCCACGGCGCCTCCGGGGTAGATGCGGCATCAGCGCGTCAGGCGGGATGGTGCCGAAGGCCCCGGCCTGGTAATCCTCCAGCGCCTGGATCACCTCGGATTTGCTGTTCATCACGAACGGCCCGTAGTGGAAGACCGGCTCCCGGATCGGCCGCCCACCCAGCAGCAACACTTCCAGTGCCGGGCGGTGCGAGTCCTGCGTCGTGTCCGCCGCGACGGTGATCCGGTCGCCGGGTCCGAGCACGGCCAGCTGACCCTGATGGATCGGGTGCCCGATCGGCCCGACCGAACCCGCGCCCGACAACACGTACACCAACGCGTTGAAGTCCCGGTTCCACGGCAGATCCAGCCGTGCACCGGGCTGAATCGTTGTGTGCACCAGCGTGATCGGCGTGTGGGTGACACCGCGGCCGCGGTGCCCGTCGAGCTCTCCGGCGATGATGCGGACCAGCGCCCCGCCGTCGTCGGAGGTCAGCAACGTGACATCCTCGCCTTCGATGGACTGATACCGCGGCGCCGCGAACTTGTCGGACTTGGGCAGGTTCACCCACAGTTGGATGCCGTGGAAGACGCCACCGGTGTCGACCAGTTCGGCCGGCGGGGTCTCGATGTGCAGGATGCCCGAACCGGCCGTCATCCACTGCGTGGCGCCGTCGGTGATCAGACCACCACCACCATGGGAATCCTGGTGGGCGAATTGGCCGTCGATCATGTAGGTCACCGTTTCGAACCCACGGTGGGGATGCCAGTCCGTGCCCCGGGGCTGTCCGGGCGGGTAGTCCACCTCGCCCATCTGGTCCATGTGCACGAACGGATCCAGGTCCGCGGCGCGGACACCGGCGAACGCCCGCACCACCGGAAAGCCGAGTCCTTCGAATCCGCGCGGTCCGGTAGTGACCGATCGGACCGGTCGCTGGGTGTCGGCGGCAGCAGCCGGGCCCAGTCGGGGCAGGGTCAGGGTGTCTGCGGTTACCGCTGGCATAGGTACCTCCTCGTGTCGGAACTACCCGATATAACCGGACTGCGGTCCGATTATTCCGGAGGTCTGTCTGCACCGGGCCGGCCCGCTCACCGGGCCCGGATGTCCTGCACCTCCAGCCGGGGGCCCCGCCGCGGCCGCTTCGCCAACCCGCTGACCTCCAACAGGCGGGTAGCCCGGTGCCGGTGCGGTCGCAGCGGTTCAAGCAGTTCGAGCATGGTCGCGTCGTCGATCGGATGCCCCACCAGCGCTTGTCCGACCATGCCGGCCAGGTGATAGTCGCCGACCGATACGGCGTCGGGGTCCCCGAAGGCGCGCTGTGCGGTTTCGGCTGCCGTCCAGATCCCGACGCCGGGCAGCGACGTCAGCGCGTCGCGGGCCCGGGCCGACGGCCGGGTCGTCAGCCGCTCCAGCGCCGACGCCCGCTGCGCGCACCCCACGATGGTGCGGGCCCGGCCGGGGTCGACGTTGGCACGCTGGAATTCCCAGGACGGAATCCGCCACCACACCTCGGCGGCGGGCGGCACCCGCATCCGGGGCGGCGCCGGGCCCGGCGCCGGGCTGCCGTAGGCGGTGACCAGCGTGCGCCAGGACCGGAACGCGTCGGCGCCGGGCACCCGCTGCTCGATCACCGCCGGGATGAGGGCTTCCAGCACCCGCCCGGTGCGGCCCAGGCGCAGGTGCGGCAGCCGGCGGTAGGCGGCGGCGACCGTCGGTTCGCACGGCGCGAAGTCGGCGACGTCATCGTCGGCGCCCAGCAGCGCGGGCAGCGCGTCGAGGAACTCCTCGGCGCCGTCGCCCCAGGCCGCACAGTCGACGACGGTGGGTGCCGAACGCCGGATCCGCGCCGCTACCGGGCCGGAAACGAGCAGGCTGGTCCGCCAGATGGTGCCGTCGCTGAGCAGCTGAAAGCACGGGTCCAGCGGCCCTCGCCGCAGGGGCGCGAGAGTGAGCTCGGGGCTGGCCGGATGCGCGAACGTGAGCGTGCGCTCGCGCCTGGTCTGATCATCGATATCGGTGATCATAGGGATCGCGCGTTCGATTGACCGCGGTGTAGGTTCCGCGACAGGATGGCGCTGATGACGACGCCCTTCGACGACCCGCAGGCCGAGCTGGCCTGGATGTTCCTGCAGAACCTGTGCGATGGCGGGGATGTCGACGAAGCCTTCGCACTGCTCAGCGACGACTTCACCTACTGGAGCATCACCACCCGCGCCACCGTCGACAAACCGACGCTGCGCCGGATGGTCGAGCGCGGCAAAGAGACCGTCGAGATCACCTTGGACCTGATCCGCTGCGTCAACGAGGGCGAGAACGTCGTCGTCGAGGCCGAGGCCGACGGCGTCACCAACACCGGGATCCGTTACGACAGCCCGTTCGTGTTCATTTTCGACACCCGCGACGGCATGATCGTGTCGCTGCGCGAGTACAGCGACACCCGCCTGGCCGAGCAGGTGTTCGGGGTGGTCAGTCGGCCGTCACGCTGATTTCGGCCTTGTCCGGATAGAAGGCGAGGTGGTCGGCGATCGTCCCGACCGCCGGATACGGCTGCTCGTAGGTCCAGATGGCGTCCTCGACGGTGTGACCGGACGCGGTGGTCACTTGAAAGTAGCTGGCGTGCCCTTTGAACGGGCAATAGCTGGTGGTGTCGGTGCGGGCCAGCGCGGACTGGACGACGTCGCCGCGGGGAATGTATTGCACCGCGGGATACGTCGACTCCTGCAGGGTCAGTGCGGCATGCGTATCGGCGATGACCTCGCCACGCACCCGCACTTGGACCCGCCCGACCGTCGGCTCGATCGTGATCGGATGTTCAGCGGTTGGCTCTAGGACCGGTAGATCACTCATGGCAGCTCCTCACGCTCAGCAGATGCAACAGTGGATCGCGGTGAACATTCCCGGCGGGTCCCGGAACCCGGGCACCTTCGCAACTGCTGCCGAACGCTGGCCATCAGTGGACGCTAGTCGTATTCTCAGGTGTTATCCATGTTGACGATAAGTCAATTTGTCTGAGGACCTGGAGCGGGGGGGACCGCGGTGGAATCTACGGGGGGATTTCGTCGGATCGCTGTAGTGGCGCTGGCACTGGGACTCGGGGTGCTGACCCCGGCACCGTGGATGGCCAACGCCGCCGGCACCGGCCCAACGCCGCAGGACATCGACGTATGGCTGGCGAGCGCGGACATCGATATTTCGATCTGGGGCATGGACGTCTGGCACCAGGGCAACGCGACAGCCACGTCGGGTTTCGGAGACATGGCGATCGCCATCGGCGACGGCAGCAATGCCGCAGCGGGCGCCTCCTACCCCAATTTCCCTGGGTTGGGCGGTTGGGGCAATTTCGCATTCGCCAACGGCGATGGCAGCAGCGCCGAAGTCGTACCGGGCAGCACCCTCGGTTATGCCAGCGCCAGCGGTGACGGTAGCTCAGCCGAAGCCGGAGCCGGGTCCGGCGTCCTCGACTCCGCCAGTGCGTCCGGCACCGGCAGCAGTGCTGTGGCCAACTTCGGAAGCTTCAACCATGCCGTGGTCATTGGCGACCACAGCCAAGCATTCGCCGGCAGCCTCCCGCAAACCCACTTTTTCAACAACGACTTCGCCGGCGCGTTCGGCGACCATCTCACCGCGGACGCCACCGGCGCCAACAACCTGTTCGTGTGGGAGCCGTCCGCGGCGACGGACACAGCCACGGCCGCTCTTACCGCAGCCACACCCGACGACTTCGGCCTTTCTGATCTCCTGAACGACCTGGGACTGGGCGGCCTGACGCCGTGGCTGGACGGCCTGCTGAGCCTGTTCTGATTCCGGGTCAGCCCGGTCGTCTCGCGCCGCGCAGCGTCATCCAGAACCGCGCCGCCTCCCGGATGGACTCCTCGACCGGCCTGGGCTGCCAACCTAATTCGCGAACAGCTTTGCTGTGGTCGACGGGGGCCTCGGCCCGCATCATCCGCACCGAGGCCAGTGAGAGTTCGGCGTCCTTGCCGGTCACCCGGGCACGCAGGCTGCCGATCGCGGCCAGCCCATAGAGCATCGGCACCGAGATGGAGCGAGCGGGCGGCGCTACCCCGGCTTCGTCGGCGGCGACCTGCACCACCTCGCGCAGCGGAATCAGCTTCTCCGAGATCAGGTAGCGCTCACCGTTGCGTCCGCGGTCGGCGGCCAGGATCATGGCGCGGGCCGCGTCGTCGACCCCGACGACTTCCAGCTCGATGCCGTTCATGAAGAACGGCAGCCTGCCGTACACCGCGCCGGCGATGAACGCGCCGTGCGGGGTGCGGCCCCAGTCCCCGTCGCCATAGGTCGTCGACACGCACATCGCGACCGCCGGCAGTCCGGCCTCGGCGGCGTACCGCAGCACCATGTCCTCGGCCTGCACCCGGGATTTCACGTACGGCGTCAGTCCGCGCGGGTCGATGATGTCTTCCTCGGTGGCGACCCGACCGCGTCGCCGGCCCACCGTCGCGTAGCTGCTGGTGAAGACGAAGCGGCGCAGATCGGCGTCCGTCGCAACCTCGAGCACATTGCGCAGCCCGTCGACGTTGGTGCGGAACAGCGGCGACGGGTCACGCAGCCAGGCCCGGGTGTCGACGACGCAGTAGTACACGTCCGCGCAGCCGTCCATCGCCTCGCGCACGGTGGCGGTGTCGAAGACGTCGCCCTCGAACCGGGTGACCGCCAGGTCGTCGATGCTGCGGGTATTGGCGCCCGCGCGCACCATGACCCGGACCTCGGCGCCGGTGGCGACGAGTTCGCGGGTGACGTGGGAGCCCAGGAAGCCGTTGGCGCCGATCACCAGCACCGGCCGGCTCACGTCAGGCCACCGTACTGCTGCATCCAGCGGGCCGCCTCGTCGTCGAGGGTGCCCAGTTCGGCGGCTTTGCGGCACCACTTCATCGTGGCGGTCACGAACCGCAGCGGGTTGTAGATGTCTTCCTGGCGGCTCCACAACCCGTTACCGGCGTAGGTGATGATCGAGATGTTGGTGGCGCTGATGATGGTGCCGTCGCCGGGATCGACCATCGGGTTGTCCAGCTCGCAGATGATCCGGCCGGTGGACTCGTCGATCACCGACCATAGCGCCGGGAACTCGGTCATGTGGCTGCCCGGGAAGGTCGACATCGTCTTGCGGATCCAGGTGCGCACCTCGTCGCGGCCGTGCATCGTGCCCGCCGCGTGCTCGATGTACTCGACGTCGGGGGTGTAGTGCTGCACCCAGGCGTCCCAGTCTTTGGTTTCGGCGGCTCGTGCCACGGTCTGCTCGAATGTCTCGAATGCTGCGGCCAGCTCATCACGGGTGAATGCCTGCACGTCAAGAACTAGAACACGTTCTACCCGGGTTTGTCGAGGGTCGCCCGCGGCATAATCGAAGCAGGCGACCACTTCGGCAGCGAGGAGAACCATGACGAGCTACCGCACCGCGATCCTGGCCGGCGGCTGCTTCTGGGGCATGCAGGACCTAATCCGCAAGCAGCCCGGCGTCGTCTCCACCCGGGTCGGTTACTCCGGCGGAGATGTCGCAGGCGCCACCTACCGCAACCACGGCAGCCACGCCGAGGCCGTCGAGATCCGCTACGACCCGACCGTCACCGACTACCGGGCGCTGCTGGAGTTCTTCTTCCAGGTGCACGATCCGACCACGAAGAACCGGCAGGGCAACGACATCGGCACCAGCTACCGCTCGGCGATCTTCTACGTCGACGACGAGCAGAAGCGGATTGCGGAGGAGACCATCGCCGCGGTCGAGGCGTCCGGGCTGTGGCCGGGAACAGTGGTCACCGAGGTCAGCCCGGCCGGCGACTTCTGGGAGGCCGAGCCCGAGCATCAGGACTACCTGCAGCGCTTTCCGGGCGGCTACACCTGCCACTTCATCCGGCCGGACTGGAAACTGCCGGCATCGAGCTGAGCCCGCCGAGATTGCAGCCAGGTACGCATCCTCTTGCACTTCGCCTACCACGACGCAATCTCGCGGGTGCAACCGGTGGCGCGGCTACTTCCCGTGTGCGCGTAGCTGATAGAGCCCGCGGGTGGTGGCCACGGTGCGCCCCTCGGCGTCGGTCACCACGGCCTCCAGATTGAAGTCGGCCTTGCCCCGCTCGGCGGCTTCGGCTTCGACGCGGGCAATGGTGTCCTCGTCGAGCCGGGCTTCGGCGCGCAGTTGCGATCTGGCCATGCCGACGAACGCGATGTCGACGTTCTTCACCAGCGGGAAGTACTTGGCGCGGTCGAATGTGCTGAGCGCGATGACGCCGCCGAGAATCTCGGCGACGGTGAACTGCACCCCGGCGTACACCACACCGAAGTGGTTGCCGTTGCCCTCGGCCGGCACGGTGGCGGCGGCGAAGCCCCGGTCGGCCTCCACGACGCGAATACCCATCTGGTGCGCGGTCGGGATGGTGTGTTGCATCCCGGCGTTCATCATGTCGAGAACTTCGCCGTGGTTGGTCATGGCCCCGATCCTAACGGCGACGCACGACGATCCGGCCGCCGTCCTTCGGGGTGAACGCGATACCGCGCGAATGCCACTTCTCACCGGGCGCCAGCGTCGTCTGGATGGTGAAGTGCCGCAGTACCGTTCGCAGCACCACATCCATCTCGACATTCGCGAACGCCGCACCCGGGCACCGCCGGGTTCCGCCGCCGAACGGAATCCACGCGAACGGCACCTTGGCCCCCATGAACCGCTTCGGGTCGAACTGGCCGGGATCGGGGAATGCGTCGGCATTGGCATGGATTTGGGAAATGCTGACGATGATCGAGTAGTCGCGCGGGACCGCCCAGTCGCCCAGCTCGTAGACCGGCGCGTTGACATGCCGTCCGGCGAAGTCGATGACGGTCCGGTTGCGCTGCACCTCCAGAATCGTCGCCTGGCGCAAGTCGTTCCCATCGGTTGCGGCCTCGGCGACCAGCGCCGAAAGCAGCTCGGGATGGCGGCTGATCCGTTCGAACACCCAGCCCAGGGTGGACGCGGTGGTTTCGTGTCCCGCGGCCAGGAAGGTCAGCAGTTCGTCCCCGATATCGCTGCGGGACATCGCCGAACCGTCTTCGTAGCTGCTGCGCAGCAGGATGGTGAGCACGTCGGAGCGCTGCTCGAAATCGGGGTCCGCCCGCACTACTTCGATCAGTCGGTCCAGCACGACTTCGTAGCGGCGCCGCCACTCGGCCACCCGTCCCCACGGGGTGTAACGGCCGTAGGTGCGCGGCGGCTTGGGCATGGTCGCCAATCGCGACCCCAGGGTCACCCAAGGCGGGATGATCTCCCGTAGGTCGTCCAGGTCCGCGCCTTCGGCGCCGAACACCGCACGCAGGATGACGTTGAGCGTCACCCGCATCATCGGTTCCAGGGTGGCGAACTCCTTGCCCTCGGGCCAGCTGGCGGCCTCGCGCAGGGTTTCCTCTTCGATGATCTGCTCGTAGTTCTTGACGCTCTTGCCGTGAAACGGCGGCGCCAGCAGGCGGCGGCGACGACGATGCTCCTCGCCGTCGAGGGCGAACACCGAGCCCGGCCCCAGCAGTCGGCTCAGGTTGGGCTGGATGTTGCCCAGCACCTCCGGGCTGGTGGTGAAGATCTGCTTGGCCAACTGAGGGTCGGTGACCATCACCAGGCGACCGAACATCGGCAGCTTCAGCGTGAACGCACTGCCGTATCGGCGGGTCAGCCATTGCACGGTTTGCCGGCGGAACAGCACGAAGACCGCGCCCAGCAGCGGCGTGGGAATCCGCGGTGCCGGCGGTAGCCGAACCTCGGGCGGTGCTGTCACGTTATGCGTATCGAGACTGACCACTTCGCTCATGACGCTCCCAACAGACGTGTGGTACTGCTCTGTACCACCGGGTTACCCGGTACGGTACTCTTGAGTACCAGAGCTGGCAAGGGTGAAGTGGTGCGACGATGCAGTGGCATGCGATGAGAGGAGCGGCGCCCATGACCCGCGCCGGCGACGATGCAGAGCGCAGCGATGAGGAGGAGCGGCGCCCATGACGGCAGTGGCTGATCCCGCGGCACCGGCCGGCGTCGACCCGTTTCGCCAGCGGCTGCTCGACGGCCTGACCGAGTCGATCGGCGAGCGCGGCTACCGCGCCACCACAGTGGCCGATATCGTCCGCGCGGCGCGCACCTCAAAACGCACTTTCTACGATCAGTTCACCAGCAAGGAGGAATGTTTCCTCGAGTTGCTGCGGGCCAACAACGAGCAGCTCCGCGAAGAGTTGCGGGCGGCCATCGATCCCGAGGCCGACTGGCATGACCAGATTCGTCAGGCGGTTCACGCCTACGTCGCCAGCATCGCCGCCCACCCGGGGATCACGCTGAGCTGGATCCGCGAGCTGCCCTCGCTGGGCGCCGTCGCGCGCCCGGTCCAACGCCAGGGACTGCAGCTGTTGACCGATCTGCTGGTCGACCTCAGCGGCAGCCCGGGTTTCCAGCGCGCCGGCCTGCCCCGGCTGACGCCGGCACTGGCGGTCATTCTGTTGGGCGGCCTGCGGGAGCTGACCGCACTTGCGGTCGAGGACGGACGCGATATCCGCGAAATCGTCGATCCGGCGACCGATGCCTCGATTGCGCTGTTGGGCCCACGGCGCTGACCACCGATTATTAGGCTCAGCGTATGCGGCTATCCACTCGAAACCAGCTCAAAGGAACCATTTCCGAGGTCGACGTCGGCGCGGTCATGGCGATCGTGAAGGTTCGGCTCGACGGTGGTGATCAGGTGATCACCTCCTCGGTCACCAAGGACGCGGCGGAAAACCTCGGCCTGACGGTCGGCCAGCCCGCGACGGTGTTCATCAAGTCCACCGAGGTGACCATCGGCGTCGAGTGACCCCTCCCGCCGAGCAGACGCAAAAGTGCCATTCCCGGTGG